>NZ_JAMYOR010000044.1:0-54620 GCF_040319965.1 Mesorhizobium sp. M0830
AGCCCGTCATAGAGATCGTCGTGCATCTGCTGCACCAACTCGTCGTCGGAAAGTTCGGAAAGGATGATCTCGTCGTCGGACATTTGTATCGAACTCCTGCCGGCATCGCGACTGCGTCGCAAGGCACCAAATATTCACGGTCATTCCTAACCCGCTAGGGGCATGTATCCATAGCTGATTTGCGACTTCCCGCAAAAGGAAAGCGACCGCAAATCTCTTGCAATTCTTGTCGATTTTGCGACAGGCGTTGGCGCTGGCGGGCCGTTTCGAATAGGGTGCATGGCTACGATCTGGCAGGAAGCGGCGAGAGGCAGTCGCTACGGATTCCAGACAAGAACAAATTCAGGGAAGAACGACCATGAGCGAACACGCGGCAGTCGATCAGGAAGCGTCAAACGCGCGACGCGGGCGCGGCGCTAGCGGCGGTGCTGCAGCCCGGCGCGCAGCACGTTCGGGCGGTGGCCCCGGCACCCAGCTCACCTACATCAAGCGCAAGATCAACATCTACGAGGTGCTGGATGAGGAAGGCCTGGCGCTGATCGAGAAGAACACCGACACGGTGCTCGAGGAGATCGGCATCATCTTCCGCGATGACGCCGAAGCGCTGCAGCTCTGGAAAGAGGCAGGCGCCGACGTCAAGGGCGAGCGCGTCCACTTTCCGAAAGGGCTTTGTCGTTCGCTGCTCAAGACCGCACCGTCCGTCTACACCCAGCACGCCCGCAATTCCGAGCGCTCGGTGCAGATCGGCGGCAATGCCACGGTCTTCGCGCCGGTCTACGGTCCGCCCTTCGTGCGTGACCTCGATGGTGTCAGGCGTTACGCGACGATCGAGGATTTCCGGAATTTCGTGAAGCTCGCCTATATGGCGCCGTCGATCCACCATTCGGGCGGCACTGTGTGCGAGCCGGTCGACGTGCCGGTCAACAAACGCCATCTCGACATGATCTACAGCCACATCAAATATTCCGACAAGCCATTCATGGGTTCGGTGACCGCGCCGGAGCGCGCCGAAGACACCGTCGCCATGGCCAAGATCGTGTTCGGCGACGATTTCGTTGAGAACAACACGGTGCTGACCAGCCTGATCAACGCCAACTCGCCGATGGTGTTCGACGAGACCATGCTCGGCGCGCTGAAAGTCTATGCGCGCCACAACCAGGCCTGCATCGTCACCCCGTTCATCCTTGCGGGCGCGATGAGCCCGGTGACGGTGGCCGGCACGCTGACGCAGGTTCTGGCCGAGGTGCTGGCCGGTGCATCGTTCACGCAGCTGATCCGGCCGGGCGCGCCGGTGCTGTTCGGCACCTTCGCGTCATCCATCTCGATGCAGTCGGGCGCACCGACCTTCGGCACGCCGGAGCCGTCGCTGGTTTCCTATGGTGCGGCACAGCTGGCGCGCCGTCTCGGCCTGCCGTTCCGCACCGGCGGCTCGCTCTGCGCGTCGAAGGTTCCGGATGCTCAGGCAGCCTATGAAAGCGCCAACACGCTGAACTCAACCATCCTGGCCGGCACCAATTTCGTGCTGCACTCTGCCGGCTGGCTCGAGGGCGGGCTCGCCTCCTGCTACGAAAAATTCATGATGGACATCGACCAGCTCGGGATGACGCAGAAATTCTCCGAGGGCATCGATCTTTCGGAAAACGGCCAGGCGATGGATGCGATCCGCCAGGTCGGGCCAGGCAGCCACTATCTCGGCTGCGACCACACCCAGGCCAATTTCCAGACCGCCTTCTACCGCTCCAATATCGCCGACAACAATTCCTATGAGCAGTGGCTGGCCGAAGGCGAGAAGACCGCACCGCAGCGCGCCAACGAGCTTGCCCGCCGCTGGCTGGAGAGCTACGAGGCGCCGCATCTCGATCCGAGCATCGACGAAGCCTTGAAAGACTTCATAGCCAAGAAGAAGGGATCGATGCCCGACGCCTTCACTTGAAAGGAGCCCGAGTCAGGCGGGGCTAAAGTCGCCAACATCATCCACAAGGAAGTCTGGCGGAGCGCTTTCTCCGATCCGGTCAAAAAGGAATGACTACGCCTGCCTGCAGCGTTGACAGCATCGCTGGGGCGTTTCTCGCCAACGGCCTCGTTCTTCGCGGCGGTTTCAATTTTGCGCCTGGCGAAGCCTCGCCAACGGGATCATCGGGCGCGCCGGCCAGAGCCATTCTGCTGGTGGGGCAGGCGGGTGCCGCTCCCTGGCCGCATTTCATGCGTTGGCGCGAACAGCAACCGCAGAAAATCGCCAATCCGCTCGACAGCTGGTCGCGCGAAATGATCGGTGCCGTGGCGAAGACATTCGGGGCGCGCGCCGTTTCGCCTTCCGACAAGCCTTACCTGCCGTTCCAGCAATGGGCGATGCGAGCGGAGGGGCTGAAGCCTTCACCGCTCGGTATCCTCATGCATCCGCAATACGGGCTCTGGCACGCCTATCGCGGCGCGCTGCTGTTCGAGGACGAGCTTCCGGTTCGGGCCGCCGAGGCAGCGCCCCACCTTTGCGATACCTGTGTCGAAAAGCCCTGCCTAAAATCCTGTCCGGTCGCTGCTTATTCCCCGCAAGGATTCGCCTATCAGTCCTGCTTGGCGCATGTACGAGGGGCGGACGGCGAACCGTGCCGTGCCGGCGGCTGCCTCGATCGCAATGCCTGTCCCTATGCCACGGCCTATCGCTATCCCGCGGAAGTTCAAGTCTTCCACATGGCGGCATTCGCGGGGCTGTAGGCCGACACCCAATCCCGCACGATATGTTGACTACCAGGTTTAGAGAGCGCCTTGCCGTATCGGCTTGGCCGGATATGTATCGCACGACAACCGAACGGAGCCGGGCGATGACGAAACAACACCTTCACATCGAGACCAGGGATGGCGTTGCCAAGGCAGGGCTTTTCCGTTCGGCAAAGGCATCTTCGACCAAGGCCGGCGTCATTCTTTATCAGGACGCTTTCGGTCCGCGGCCGGCGCTCGTCAGCATGGCCGAGCGGCTGGCAATGAAGGTTATGCAGTGCTGGTGCCGGACCTGTTCTACCGAAATGCGCCTTACGGGCCGTTCGACGCCAAGACCGCCTTCGTCGAGGAAAACACCAAGGCAGCGCTGACGGCGCTGGTCAGTGGTACGACGCAGGAGATGACCATCCGCGACAGCGGTGCATTCCTCGACGCTCTGGCTGCTGAAGGCATCACTGGACGCATCGGCACCGTTGGCTATTGCATGGGTGGCGGCCGGGCACTGAATGCCGCCGCGACCTATCCGGACAGGATAAGGGCCGCGGCGAGCTTCCACGGCGGCAATCTGGCCAGCGATGCCGCCGACAGCCCGCATCGCAAGGCAGCCTCTATCAAGGCGCGGGTCTATGTCGGCATGTCGGGTACCGACAGAAGTTTCCCGCCGGAACAGTCGGCACGACTGGCCGAGGCGCTCAGGGTGGCGGACGTCGACTACCTCATCGAGAACTACGTCGGCGTGGCGCATGGCTGGTGTGTGCCCGACCATAGCGCTTTCAATGCCGCAGGTGCGGAGCACCACTGGAAGCGATTGACGGAGTTCTTCGCCGAGACGCTCGTCTAATGTCGGGATTCACTGCCAGGTCAGAAGATGACTATCTGCGCGCACCGTCATTGCGACGTGGCCTATTCCATTGATCGCACAGATCGCACTGCGCGCCATGCGATTACGACCGCACGACCGATGGGACGAAGAACGAGCGGCGGCGGCAGATGATTTTCACCTTGCCGCCGCCGTACCCAGGCGGCGCCTACTAGCTCTGCTCTTCCGCGGCTGTTCTTGCCTGTTGGCTGCCCGTCTCGTTCGCTGTATCAGGCAGCACAAATGGCGCTACCCCATGTGAGCGGGTCGAGCGGGAACGAATAGCTGATGCAATCCTTTGATGTCGTGATCATCGGCGCCGGTGCCGCCGGAATGATGTGCGCCGTGGAGACGGCCAAGCGCGGCCGTTCGGTGCTGATCCTCGATCACGCGGCAATGCCTGGTGAAAAGATCCGCATTTCCGGCGGCGGCCGGTGCAATTTCACCAACATCCATGCCAGCCCGAAGAATTTTCTCTCGGGCAATCCACATTTTTGCATTTCGGCGCTCAGCCGCTACACGCAGCGCGACTTCATCGCCCTCGTCGAACGCCACCGCGTCGCCTATCACGAGAAGACGCTTGGGCAGTTGTTCTGCGACGGCTCCGCACGCCAGATCATCGACATGCTGGTCTCGGAAATGCAGGGCAGGGGCGTGGAGCTGGCACTGTCGACCAAGGTTGAGGATGTCCGCAAAACCGCCGAGGGGTTTATGCTCGCCCTCTCCACGGGCACGGTCACTTGCCAGTCCGTTGTTGTGGCCTGTGGCGGCAAGTCGATCCCCAAGATGGGGGCGACCGGTTTCGGCTATGAGCTTGCGGAACGGTTTGGCCTTGCTGTTGTCGAAACGCGGCCGGCGCTGGTACCGCTGACCTTCGACGCCAACACGCTCGAGCGGTTGGCGCCCCTGGCTGGCAACGCCGTCGACGCGGAAGTCGCCTGCGGCAGCACGCGGTTCGCTGAAGCGATGCTGTTCACGCATCGCGGCGTCAGCGGACCGTCCATCCTGCAGATCTCGTCCTATTGGCGCGAGGGCGATGAAATCCGTATCGCCATGCTGCCGGGAGTCGATGTGGCGGACCTCATTCGCGCCGCCAAGCGCGGCAATGGACGGCAAGCGGTGCAGACAGTGCTGGCAAATCATCTGCCGAAGCGGCTTGCGCAGTCGATCGCTGAGCGAACCGGGCTCGACGGTAACCTCGCCGATCTTTCTGACGCCCAGATCAAAACCGTCGCCGCCGCGGCCAATGAATGGCGCATCAAGCCGGCCGGTTCAGAAGGCTACCGCACCGCCGAAGTGACGCTGGGCGGGGTCGACACCAACGGACTCGACCAGAGGACGATGCAGGCGAAATCCGTGCCGGGCCTGTTCTTCATCGGCGAAGTCGTCGATGTCACGGGCTGGCTGGGTGGCTATAATTTCCAGTGGGCATGGTCGTCTGGCTGGGTGGCGGGGCAGGCAGCTTAGGGTCGAAAGCGCCGATCCACGACGGGCTTGGTAGTTTTACTTCTGTGGCTTCGCGCCAGTAGCCACCGGCGCCTTCGTCTTCTTTTTGGCCTGGTTGTAGTCGATGGCGGCACGGACGAGCTCTTTCAGGGCATCCTCATCGAGCTTATCGCCCTCAAAGATGTCGATTGCCCGCCACACCTTGCCGCCAAAACCGTTGTTGAACAGCTTGTCTGGATCGGGCAGGCTGGCGCCATGGGAAAAGGTGAGCTTCACCTTATCCTCGTGCGCGTTGCCGACCAAGATGTTCCCGTCGAGGCACCATACGGGGCTCCCCATCCACTTCCACTCCTCGACGATGTCCGGGTTGGCTGCAAGGATGGTCTTGCGGATGCCGGCGAGCGTCTCGCCGCGCCAGTCAGTGAGGCCGGCGATCAGCTGGTCGATCTGTTCGGATGGGCTCATTGTGTGCCTTCCTGCGCTTTGACGCGTTTTCAATTGCCGCCTTACCAGCGCGCCAGCTGGGTGATCTGAACGAGGTTACCACAGCCGTCGTTCAGCTGGGCGATCGTTGAACCCGTGACCTCGGTCGGCGCCATCGTGAATGCTGCGCCCTTCGCCTTGATGCGCTCATGGTCGCCCTTGACGTCGTCGGTGAAGAACATAACCGCGGGCTGGCTCTGTTTGAAGATGGCTTCCTGATAGGCCTTGGCGGCCGGGTTGTCATTGAGCGCGAGCTGCAGCTCGGTCCCGTCGGGTTCTTCGGCAGATGCAACGGTCAGCCAGCGATAGGGCCCATTGCTGAAATCGGCTTTCTTGATAAAGCCGAGCACGTCGGTATAGAAGCGCAGTGCATTTTCCTGGTTGTCCACGTAGACGCTGGTCAGCTTGATCTTCATCGCTCTTTCTCCTCTGTCGTATTCGGTCGCTGCGGGATCCAGCCGGGCAGGGCCGCGGCTTGTTTCACCCAGTCCGCCATCCGCGCCTCGTCGAACTGGTCTTCGCGGATGTCGATCCAGCGCACATCCTTGCTCTTTGCCGTGCCGCCGGGCGGGATCGGCTGCAACGACATGCCGCTGAAGAAGGTCACCTTCACGTAATGGGTGAAGACATGGAACGACACGAACCAGCCCTGGCCCTCGATGCCGTAGAATGGCGAGTTCCATCGCACGGCCTTGCGCACGTCAGGCACGTTGCGCTGGATGAGTGCGTCGAGGCGCTCGCCTAGGCCGCGCTTCCAGCCCGGCATTGCGGCGATGTATGCCTGCACCGGGGTGTCGCCGTCGCCTTTGGCTATCTGCGGGTTGCCGCCCGACAGCAGGACCGGTGCGGCGCTGGCCTTGGTCGATTGTCCCGGCGTCTTGGCCATTCTGCCACTCCTATCCGCCCGCATGCTGCGCGCGGTTGGCGGCATAGGGCAGCACGAACATGTACAGACCGCTGAACAGCAGCAGGAAGAGTGGCAACAGTGGTGAATAGACCACCCAAGCGGGAGGCTGCCCGAATGCCATGGTGACGAAGTTGGCGATGACAGTCAGCGTAAAGATGATCGACAGCCAGCGATGAATTTGCCGGATCCATTTGTTCCAGTCCAATGAGACCTCCGTCAGACGAGCCGAAGCGGACCAGCGATCCACTTGCCGGCGGTTTCAATCCAGCCGCGCCAGCACATCCTCCAGGGCAGTAAGGAACCTTTGCCAGCCTACCGTGGCGCCGCGGAAGTAAGGCTGCTGATCCGACCGGAAGCCCGTCTGCTCCATGCGCAGATGGGTCCCGTTGCTCGTAGCGGTAAGCGTCCAGGTGACCACGCTCTCGAAATCCTTGGTGTCCCAAGTGTAGGACAGCGTTTTGTTCGGCTCGACCGTCTGGACCTGACAGGTGACGCCGCCCCAGTCCGCGCTGAGATTGAAACGGTGGTCCACGACTGGCTTGAAGTTGTTCTTCATCAGCCACTCCTCGATCAGATGCGGTTGGGTGAGCGCGCGCCAGATCTTTTCCGCCGGATAAGGTATCTCGCGTTCGACGACGACGGAGCGCGTTTCGGTTGCAGTGTTGGTCATTGGTCCATTCTTTTGAGCAAATTTTCGAGGTCATCGAACCGGCTCTGCCAGAACGCGTTCATCTGGTTCGTCCAATCGGTCAGTGGGGAAAGCGCTGCGAGCTGGGCGCTATAATGGGTCTGCCGTCCCTCATGGCGATCGCGCACCAGCCCGGCCTGCCTGAGCAGACCGAGATGCTTCGACACCGCCGGCTGTGACACGCCGGATTGAGCCGTCAACGCCCCCACCGTCTGTTCACCCTCGCGGCACAGGCGCTCGAAGATCGCCCGACGCGTCGGATCGGAGAGCGTTCTGAAGAGGACATCGTGAGCGTTCGTCATTGGATTGATAACTCACCAGCTATTGATTTAACGTATAACCGCCGAGATATGGATGTGTCAAGCGGGCGTTGATGATCACGATCCGGCTGTTTCCAAAAAATCTTTCCATTGCCCAAAGGAATCGCCATTAGCCTTCGTCCAACAGGCAAATGATGGCGATGATGCTGGATGAAAGCGAAGCCTCCGACGCCGAACTGATCGGGCGGGCGCAGGGCGGAGATAGGGGGGCCTTCGGCACATTGCTGGAAAGGCACTATGACTTCGTCTATCGCGCCGCCTATCGCTGGTGCGGCAGGAAGGCGGACGCCGAAGACATCGCCCAGGAAGTCTGCGTGCGGTTGGGCAAGGCGATCCGCGATTATCGCGGCGGCGGCGCCTTCACGACATGGCTCTATTCCGTGACGATGAACGCCGCGCGCGACATGATGCGAAAGACCGCGCGCGACATGGCCAAGACAGAGGCCTATGGCGTTCACGCGCTGATCTCGGGCGCGGCTTCGGTCGAACCGGAAGACCCGGCCGAGGCGTTGTGGGCGGCGGTCAGGCGGCTGCCGGACAAGCAACGCGACGCGGTGCTGCTGGTCTATGGCGAAGGGTTGAGCCACGCGGCCGCCGCCGAGGCGATGGCGATCTCGGAGACGACGGTTTCCTGGCACATCCATGAAGCGAAGAAACGGCTGAAGACGCTGATGCACTCGGCCGGGGAAGTGTGACCATGGTCGACGACAACGAACTCAACAGACTGCGCGATATCGCGGCGCCGGCGCCGGGCGAGAGCGCAAAGGCTCGGGCCTTTGAAGCCGCCCTGCGCGCATACGATCAGGAAAATATTTCTGCCGTCACCCAAGGATCGGTTGGCGGGCTTCGTCTCACAGAGCGAGCACAAAAGCTCTGGAGCGAGATCATGCAAAAGAAACTCATTGCCACGCCGGCCCTTGCAGGGCTCGTCGCCCTGCCGATCGCCGGATACGCCACCTTCCATCTGCTGAGGGAACAGCCGCCTAAATTCGGCGGCGACGAGAAGATCAGCGAGACACTGGCCGACAAACCGGCGATCGTGAAGCCGTTGGCCGAGCCGAAGCCGGCTCGCACCGAGTTGGAGAAAGACAAGAAGACCGACGCCGATGTGGAAAGCCGCGACGCGACCGATGCGCTTGTGGCGCCGGCTTCGCCGCCGAAATCCGAATCGACCGTTACCGGCGGTGCGACACAGCAGGAATCGGCGACGGGCGCTCCCCGCCAGGACGCCGCTAACGCTGGAAAGATGAACATTGCACCTCCGGCGCCAGCCCCGACGGGCGAGTTCGCACTGGATAGCCGAGCCGCGCCGTCTGGCAGAGTGGTGACGGGCCTTATGCCATCTCCAAAGGCCGATGGCACGTCGCGTGCCGCCCGTATCCAGGCCGAATCCAAGCTGGTGGCGCCGCAGCAACCCGCCACCATGCCGGCCGACCAGCTGGCGCCACAGGAAGAGAACCGCGACCGCATCGAGGATTTCAAGACCAATCCGGTGCATGCCGCGCTCGAGGATCCGGTCTCTACCTTCTCGATCGACGTCGACACAGCCTCCTATTCCTTCGTGCGCAGCTCGCTGAAGCAGGGCACCCTGCCGCAGGCCGATACGGTGCGCGTCGAGGAGATGATCAACTACTTCCCGTATGACTGGAAGGGACCGGAGTCAGCGTCGACGCCGTTCAACGCGACCGTCAGCGTGATGCCGACGCCGTGGAACACACACACCAGGCTGATGCATGTCGCCATCAAGGGGTTTGACGTCAAGCCGACCGAGCAGCCGAAGGCCAATCTGGTCTTCCTGATCGATGTCTCGGGCTCGATGGACGAGCCGGACAAGCTGCCGCTGCTCAAGTCGGCTTTCCGGCTGCTGGTCAGCAAGCTGAAGGCCGACGACACCATCTCAATCGTCACCTATGCCGGTGATGCGGGCACAGTCCTGGAGCCGACCAAGGCGTCCGAAAAGGACAAGATACTCAGTGCCATCGACAATTTGACGCCCGGTGGTAGCACCGCCGGCGAGGCGGGCATCAAGGAAGCTTACAGGCTGGCGCAAAAATCCTTCGTCAAGGATGGCGTCAACCGGGTGATGTTGGCCACCGACGGCGACTTCAATGTCGGCCAGAGCGACGACGATGATCTGAAGCGGCGGATCGAGAGCGAGCGCAAGACCGGTGTCTTCCTGTCGGTGTTCGGTTTCGGCCGCGGCAATCTGAACGACCAGATGATGCAGACCATCGCCCAGAACGGCAACGGCACCGCCGCCTATATCGACACACTGGCCGAGGCCGAGAAAGTGCTAGTCGAGGATGCCTCCTCGACGCTGTTCACCATCGCCAAGGATGTGAAGATCCAGGTCGAGTTCAACCCGAACAAGGTCTCGGAATATCGCCTGATCGGCTATGAGACCCGGGCGTTGAACCGCGAGGATTTCAACAATGACCGCGTCGATGCCGGCGATATCGGTTCGGGCCATTCCGTCACCGCGATCTACGAGATCACGCCGAAAGGCAGCGGTGGCGAGCAGATCGATCCGCTGCGCTATGGCCAGGCGTCAGTGGACAATGGCGGCGTTGCCAATGCGGACGAATATGCCTTCGTCAAGATACGCTACAAGCTGCCCAATGAAGACGTCTCGAAGCTGATCACCACGCCGGTGACCTCGGCCAACGAGATTTCGTCCTTCGACCAGGCCAGCACCGACCAGCGCTTCTCCGTCGCCGTTGCCGCCTTCGGCCAGAAGCTGCGCGACGAGGATGCGACCGCGAAGTTCGGTTACGACAAGATCATGGAGATCGCCACTGCCGCTCGAGGAGCCGACCCGTTTGGGTACAGGTCCGAGTTCCTCTCGCTTGTGCGCCTTGCCTCGGCGCTGGGCGGTAACCGGTAGTGGTGATAACGGCCGGTTTCTTCAGACGGGATCGTTCCGACAGGGGAACCGACCAACGGGCGGGTGAGGCAGGCCGGTGAGGGGTTCATTCCCTTGCCGGCCTCTTTTTTTGGGAAGTTTCCGGGGTCGTTAAATTGCGCAGCATTTCCGGTACCGGATCGCAACGTCCACCTTGCTAAACGGGATAGGTCTACGGGGCTTGAGGAGCCGGAATTGCAGATCAGGACTATCGCCAACTCGATACCGCCGACACAGGACGCCTCGGCGGTTCCATCTGCCCCGTCATCCGAATCCAGGCGCATCGGCGACGATGTCGCGCAGGCGCGCCACACCGCCATGTCGGCGCTGAACAACGACCGCTTCCGCATCATGCTGGAGCAGATCACCGATCCGACTTCATCCGGCGCGCTGATGACGATGCGCAGCGACAGTTTGGTCGATTTCAAGTCGGCGCAGTCGAGCTACGCCGACAACAGCGAGTAAAAGACCCACAGGATCAGGCGCGGCTGCGGCGGCGCTCGCGGCGGGCTTCGCTGGTCTCGGCGGTGTTTTCCGTCGCCACCTTGTTACGCATCGGACCGATGCGCTCGACGATTGCGGTAACCGTCGGACGATCCGCCTTGGTGTGGGCGTCGAGCGCCTTGCGCATCGCGGCAAGGTGCTGGAACGAGGTGCCGCAGCAGCCGCCTATGATTTTGGCGCCGCCATCGACGGCGAGCCTGACATAATCGGCCATCAGTTCGGGCGTGCCGGAATAATGGATTTCGGTGCCGCGGAATTCAGGAATACCACAATTGCCCTTGACGATGACCGTCGCCTCCGGCTTCGCCTCGGTCATGTCGAGCAGCGAGGCCAGGATGTCGGATGCGCCGACGCCGCAATTGGCACCAACGCCGAGCGGCGCTTCCGACAAGCCGTCGGTGACGCCGTGGATATCCTTTGGCAGCAGGCCCATCATGGTGCGGCCGGCGGTGTCGAAGGACCCGGTGTAGGTGTAGGGCAGGCCGACGCGTATGGCAGCTTCGGCGGCGGCGCGGATCTCGTCGGGAGCCGACATCGTCTCGATCCAGGCAACTTCGGCGCCACCGGCCTTGAGGCCCTCGATCTGCTCGGCGAAGGCGTCGACCGCCTCGTCATAGGTCATGGCACCAAGCGGCACCAGCAATTCGCCGGTCGGGCCGACCGAGCCGGCTACGATCACCTTGCGGCCGGCCTTGTCGGCGACGGCACGGGCGAGTTCGGCCGCGCGCTTGTTCAGCGCATGCGCGCGGTCCTGCGCATGGTGCAGCTTCAAGCGATGACGAGTGCCGCCGAAGGAGTTGGTCAGGATGATGTCGGCGCCGGCATCGATGAAACTCTGGTGCAGGCTTGTGATGGTGTCGGGCGCCGTCTCGTTCAGCAGCTCGGGCGCCTCACCGGCCTCGAGCCCCATGGCGAACAGATTGGTGCCGGTGGCGCCATCGGCGAGCAGCACACCCTTTTCAGCCAACAGCGCATCGATCGGGTTGGTGGTCGTCATCGGATTGGCTCTCATGTTTCGAATTCGAATAAGGATATAAAGAAGTCTTTATGTGCAGTCAATGAAATAGCAGTGACGGCAGGATCCAGTCCGCCCATGGAATCATAATCCCGAGGCTCAGACAGTGCCTGATGGGAACGACATGCCGGCCAGTCTGTGCGCAAAGCCTGCCGCCTCGTGCGCGTTGATGTCGGCGGCGCGGATCAGATTGTCGAAATGCTGGATCAGCGTCTGGATCGGCTGCGTGGCGTTGAGCACCAGATACATGTCACCGACATAAATGGCGGCGCGATAGGGCCCGAAGATGGTGTAGGGGATCGAATAGCGCATCCGCCCGTCATAGAGAAACAGCCGGAATGCCGGATAGAGATCGTCGAGCAGGGTCGCCATGTGCAGCAGCTGGGCGCGCCGATCGGCTTCCGGGAAACGATCCCAGACGCCCAGCCCGCGTGCGAATATCTCCAGCGTATGGCGCGGCATGCAGACTTCCATGTCGGTTTCCGGCCGCCTGTTGTAGTCGATGCGGTATTGCGTTTCGCCGGCCTGCGCCAGGCGGCTCTTGTTGGTGATGCCCGCTTCGTACTCGACCAGCGCCTCGGTGCGCAGGAGATCGGGAATGCCGGCTGGCACGTAGCGGATCTTGGTGCCGGCGGCCTCGGCATGCCATTTGGCCAGCAGCGTGCGATCGAATCCATCGGGTGCCTCCTCGATCTCGAGGCTCTCGCGGATTTCGCCGGTGAGGCCCTCGTCCTGGCTGAGGCCGAGAAGCCAGTCGAGCGACACCTTGAACTCGGCGGCGATGTTGAGCAGCGTCTCGGCGCGTGGCAGGCGGGTCGAGGCGCCCGACAGCAGCTGCGAGAGCGCCGAGCGATCGATGCCGACCGCCGTCGCGAAAGCCGACTGATTGAGGTCGGAGCGTGTCAAGAGCATTTTCAGGCGTTCGCGAAAGATGGTCGACAGATCACGCTTGTCCATATCGGTGCTCCGGTCCGATTGAGGAAAAATTTGCGCCGAAGCGTCTTCGAGCGCTCCCTAGGCGTAAATGAATCCCCAATCTTGTTTACAATGTGTAACACATGCAGTCAAAAATGCGCAATCGCAACAGCTTGTGCACTTTGTCGCGTTGAGTCGAATCATTTCTCCTGACACAATGCTGTCAGGAACCAGTTGGGGTTCCGGCGACTGAGGGGCAGTGGTCGATAGGATGACGGGCAAGAGCATCAGGCGACAAAGCATACCGGCTATCGAATGGCCGACAGTGGCTCTCGCTTTCTTCTGTTACGCAACATGGCTAGCCGCCGGTTTTCTGCTCTGGCCATCGTACCCCATCCCCGCGCTCGCCGTCCTGGCCTTCACCGCCGCACTGCAATCCTCGATCATGCACGAAGTGCTGCACGGTCATCCGACGCGCAACGCGCGGGTCAACGAAGCCTTCGTCTTCCTGCCGATCGGCCTGGTCTGGCCATTCCGACGGTTCAAGACCATACATCTGCGCCACCATGCCGACGAGCGGCTGACTGACCCGTTGGACGATCCGGAAAGCTATTATCAGGCGCTGTGGCAGCATGAAGAGCTGCCGCCGACGATGAAATCTCTGCTCAGGATCAACAACACCATGACCGGCCGTCTGGTGCTCGGCCCCTGGCTGTCCTGCATCGGTTTCTTCATCGACGACGCCAAGCAGATGATCGCCGGCGACAAGGCGATCCGCAGAGCTTGGCTGCTGCACGCGATCGGGCTTGCCGTCGTGGTGCCGATCGTCCAGTTCGGCTTCGGCATTCCGCTGTGGCTTTACATTCTGGTGCCGGTATGGCTCGGCCAGTCGCTGATTTCGATCCGTACGTTTGCCGAGCATCAATGGTCGGAACACCCGGAGGGCCGCACGGTGATCGTCGAGCGCTCGCCGCTGTCGTTCCTGTTCCTCAACAACAATCTGCATTTCATCCACCACAAGAGCCCGACAGTAGCCTGGTACCAGCTTCCAAAGCTGTTTCGCGACCGTCGCGACGAGTGGCTGCGGATGAACAATGGCTATGCCTATCCAAACTATTTCGCGCTGATCAAGGCCTATGCCTTCAAGGCGAAGGAGCCGGTCGTGCACCCGGTGCTGCGGCGCCAGGCGGAGCCCGGCAGGGCGTTCAAGCCGCGCGTAAGGGCGCGCAGCATCAGCGGGCTTGGCAGCGCGCCGGTTCCCGCCGAGCCGCCCAAGGAATGAGTTTTGCGGCAGGCAGGTGCTGCCTGCTTGACTGGCTGGGATCGGTTCCCTTCAGTCCAGACATAGTGGTCAGATTCGGTCATGAGTGAATTGGTTGCGGCGTTGCCGATGTATGATTGGCCTGAAGTGCGCGCCCAGATCGACGCTCAATGGGCGGGATTGCGCGATGCATTCCGGCAAAAGGCCATCGACGCGCCGGAAACCATCGTGCGCCGCAATGGTGACCTGCCGCCGATGCCGGGCGGCATTCACGATGCCCAGGGAGCACTGATCGCGTCCGACCCGGCGACATTGCCGCCGGACGAACTCGATTTTCACAGACTGTGGCTGCACCCGGCGCTACTGTTCGCGCAGACCTGCTGGGGGCCGATGGAGCTTGGCCTGTCCAGGCATGTGCAGGTGATCGGCCAGCCGAGCTACGACGGCTATGAAGGCGGGCAGGGCGAGCTCTACTCCAGCGCCATCGTCATGCTGGCGGATGGCGCGCCATCGGTTGCCTCGCCAGCTGACGGCGGCCCGCTGATCCCGCTCGATCGGATCCGTGGCAAGCGCTTCACCTTCAACAATCTCGATTCCATGTCCGGCCTGATCGGACTGACGCGCGACCTGGAGGCGATGGGCGAGAGCCTCGACCTCTTTGCCTCGCGCAGCAAAAGCGGCGGGCACCGTTCCTCGATCGTCGCAATTGCAGAGGGCAAGGCCGATGTCGCGGCCATCGACTGCGAGAGCTGGGTGCTGGCGCAGCGCTTCGAGCCGGCAGCTAAAAACGTAAGGGTCGTTGGTTGGACGGGACGGCGCAAGGGCCTGCCTTACATCACCGCCGCAACGACACCGGAAAAGACGGTGACCGCACTGCGCGAAGCTCTTGTCGGCCTAACCGAGCAGCCGCTCGTCAAGCGGGTAGGTTGAGAGCTGCTCGTTGCCGGTCTCGGTGACGAGGATCTGCTCCTCGATCTTGACGCCTTCGTGCCCGCCAAGCCTGCCGATATAGCTTTCCACACACAGCACCATTCCGGGTTCCAGAACGCCATCGGGCGTATCGGCAGTCCAGTCACTGGCATGCGGCAAGGTCGGGTATTCATCGGCCAGGCCGACGCCGTGATAGAGCACGCCATAGCGCGTCGGGAAGCAGTCTCCCGGCGGCACCGCCGAGCGTTCGACGAGGTCGCGGAACGAGATGCCGGGCTGCATCAGCGCTATGTTGTGCGCGATCTGGCCGGCGGCGATGCGAAACAGCTCGCGCTGCTCGTCGGTCGGCTTTGCATCGCCGCACAGCCATGTGCGCGACAGGTCGGCGCAAAAGCCGTAGGGACCGATCAGGTCGGTGTCGAAGGCGACGAGATCGCCTGATACAATCTTGCGTGACGAGCATTCCTGGAACCACGGATTGGTGCGCGGACCCGACGTCAGCAGCCGTGTCTCGATCCATTCGCCCCCACGCGCAATGTTGCCGCGATGCAGTTCCGCCCATAGCTCGTTTTCGGAAATGCCAGGCTTCAGAGCCCGTTCCATCTCGCCCATTGCCGCCTCGCAGGCGACGATAGCGCGGCGCATGGCAAGGATTTCGTCCGGCGACTTGATCAGCCGCGCATTCTCCATCACCGCCTCGCCATTGCCGATCGAAACACCAAGGCGCGCCAGTTCCTCGACGCCTTCAGGGTTGATGTGGTCGACTGCGATGCGGCTGTTGGCGCCGCCATGTTCCCTAACCAGATCGGCGATGCCGGCGGCCCAGCGGCGGACCTTTTGCTCCGTAAGCTCGCCGCTATAGAGGTACATCCACGACACAGCGGGGCGAACCTCGTCGACGATGCCGGAATGGTCGGAGAGGTGTTCGCAGGAGAAATAGTCGAACAGCACCACCGGTCCGTCGGTTGCAACGAAGCAATGCCGCGTCGGATTGTGCGCCACCCACGACTGCATGTTGGTGGAGTCCGTCGCGTAGCGGATGTTGACGGGGTCGTAGAGCAGGGCACCGGCATAGCCGCGGCGCCTCAACTCGGCGCGGATACGCTCCAGCCGGTATTGGCGCATGGCAGGCAGATCGGGAGCCGCAATGCCTGCCGCAGCCCATTCAGCCTCCGCCTGCGCGCCATAGCCCAGCACATGCTGGTTGAGCGCCGCCGCCTTCTGCCGGGAGGCGTCGCGCTGCGCCTCGATCGAGCCCGGCTCGAACGGCATGATCTTGCGATGCCGGCCAAAGCTGCCCTTTGGCCCCGCGCTGTCCATGGTCGAACCTCAGGTCCGCATCTTCTCGCCGCTCGGATCGAATGGTGCTTCGACATTGATGCGGGCCGGGCGCCGGTGTCCCAGGATCTCGATCTCGAACAATCCGGCACTTTCGTCCTCGGCAAGAGCCGCCGGCACATAGCCCTGCGCCATCGACTTCTGGACATAATGAGCATAGCCGCCTGAGGTGACCCAGCCGACCACGCGCCAGTCGCCGTCGACGATGCCGCGCACGGCGGACGCACCTTCGGCAGCCTTGGAGCCGCGTATTTCCTTGCCGCCCTTGTCGAAACGCGGCGCGCCATAGCCATGCGGCTTTTCAACCGTGCCGTAATCCTTGCTGACCTTGGCCCAGATCGGCTCGTCGCCCATGACATCAGCATCGGCGGCATCGACGACGAAGGAGACGCGGCGCAGTTTCGGTCCTTCCGCCTGTTCCTTGGTGGCTGCCTCGCGGCCGATGAAGTCGTTTTTCTCCAGCTTGATGAAGCGGTCCATCGCGCCTTCGAACGGTCCGTAGATCGGCCGCAACTCGCGGAACCAAGTCGGAAAATTCTTTTCCAGGCGCATGGAGAGCAGAGCGCGCATACCGAAATCGACGAGGCCGAATTCCTCGCCGGCATCCTTGATCTGATGATAGACGAGGCGTTGGTAGGCCGGCGCCATCCAGATCTCATAGCCGAGATCGCCGGTGTAGGTGATGCGGTTGACCAGGCACGGCGCGCCGCCGACCGCCATCTCGCGGAAATCCATGAAGCGGAAGGATTTGGTCGAGATGTCGACATCGACCAGCTTCTGTAGCAAATCCCGCGATTTCGGTCCGGCGATCGACAGGCCGACCAGCGTCTGGTCGAAGCGGTGGATACGCACCGACCTGTCCTTCGGCAAATGCTTCTCGAACCAACGCATGTGGTATTTCTGCGCCGCCGACGAGCCCCAGATCATGAAGCGGTCTTCAGCCGCCTTGGCGATGGTGAAGTCGCCGATCAGCTTGCCGAATTCGTTGAGCATGGGCGACAGCACGATGCGGCCGGTCTTCGGCATGCGGTTGGTCATCAGCCGGTTGAGGAAGTCCTCCGCCGCCGGTCCCGACACTTCGTATTTGGCGAAGTTGGCGATCTCGGTGACGCCGACGCGCTCACGCGTGGCGCGCACTTCCTCGCCGATCGGCCCAAAATCGTTGGAGCGATGGAAGGAGACGATATCCCTGGGCTCCTCGCCTTTCGGTGCGAACCAGAGCGGTGTCTCGAGACCCCAGGAGTCGCCCATGACGGCGTTGTTGGCCAGCATGGTGTCGTAGAGCGGCGTCGTCTGCGCCGGGCGTGCGGCCGGGAGTTCTTCATTTGGGAAGCGGATGGAGAAGCGGCGCGAATAATTTTCGCGCACCTTGGCGTTGGTGTAGCGCAGCCCGGCCCATTCGCCGAAGCGGGTGACATCCATGCCCCAAACGTCGAAGCCGGGATCGCCATGCACCATCCAGTTCGACAGGGCCAAGCCGACGCCGCCGCCCTGGCTGAAGCCGGCCATGACGGCGCAGGCGCACCAGAAATTGGTCAGGCCCTGCACCGGGCCGACCAGCGGGTTGCCGTCGAGCGCGAAGGTGAAGGGGCCGTTGATGATCTGCTTGATGCCGGCCTTCTCGATGCCGGGGAAATGCTTGAAGCCGATTTCCAGCGACGGCGCGATGCGGTCGAGGTCGGGCGGCAGCAATTCGTGGCCGAAATCCCACGGCGTGTTGACCGGCGACCACGGCTTGCAGGCCTTCTCATACGTGCCGAGCAGGATACCGTTGCGCTCCTGGCGCGTGTAGATCTCGCCCTTGAAGTCGAGCACGCCGATCATCTCGCGGCCGGTCGATTTGTTGAATTCCTCGACCTCCGGCATCGGCTCGGTCAAGAGATACATATGCTCCATGGCCAGCACCGGCAGTTCGACGCCGACCATGCGGCCGATCTCGCGCGCCCACAGGCCACCGCAATTTACGACATGCTCGGCTTTCACCGTGCCCTGTTCGGTGACGACGTTCCAGGTGCCGTCGACCTCCTGCGTCAGTTCGACGACGCGGTTGCGCAGCACGATCTCGGCGCCGAGCTTCTTGGCCGCCTTGGAATAAGCGATCGTGGTGCCGGAAGGGTCGAGATGGCCTTCGACCGGGTCCCACATGGCGCCGACGAAATTGGTCTCGTCCATCAGCGGGAACATCGCCTTGGCTTCGGACGGAGTGATCAGCTCGGTGTCCATGCCGAGATAGCGGCCCTTGGCGTGGGCAAGGCGCAGGAAGTCCATGCGTTCGGGCGTATCGGCCAGCATCACGCCGCCGGTCAGATGCAGCGAGCAGGACTGGCCGGATATTTCCTCGATCTCCTTGTAGAGCTGCACCGTATAGGCCTGCAGCTTGGCGACGTTGGGATCGCCGTTCAGCGTGTGGAAGCCGCCCGCGGCGTGCCAGGACGAGCCGGAGGTAAGCTCCGAGCGCTCGATCAGCATGATGTCGGTCCAGCCGGTCTTGGCCAGGTGATAGAGAACCGAGCAGCCGACGACGCCGCCGCCGATGACAACCGCTTTAACGTGAGATTTCATCTAGATAGGTCCGTTTTTGAAGGGAATGAATCGAGTGAGAGCGGCGTGCGCCCTTCCTCTGCCCCGTCGATCGGGGGAGAGGTGTCGAGCGCAGCTCGACGGAGTGGGGGTCGACTGTTCATCAACAACACAGACGATCAAAAATCGGTCGGGGCGCCGCCCTCGGACCGGCGCTTGGCGACAAAAGCGTTGAGTTCCTCGCGGACCGCCGGGTCCATGTAGGGCTCTTCGTAGGACGCGAGCCGTTCCTTCCAGATCTTGTTGGCCTTTTCGAGCGCCGTCGGCGAGCCGGCTTCCGCCCAGGTCTCGTAATTGCGCCAGTCGGACAGGATCGGCGAGTAGAAGGCGGTCTTGTAGCGGTCCTGCGTGTGCTGGGTGCCGAAGAAATGGCCGCCGGGACCGACCGACTGGATGGCATCGAAGCCAAGCGCCTCGTCGGAAAGGTCGAGCGGGGTCAGGAATTCGGCCACCATCTGCAGCAGGTCTATGTCGAGAATGGTCTTCTCGTAGGAGCAGCGCAGGCCGCCCTCGAGCCAGCCTGCGGCATGCATCATCAGATTGCCGCCGCCCTGGATGGCACCCCACAGCGAGAACACGCTTTCATAAGCCGCCTGGGCGTCGACCGTGTTGGCGGCGCAGGTGTTGGAGGTGCGGTAGGGGATGTTGTAGCGGCGGGCAAGCTGGCCGCCGACGAGCTGCGCCTTCATGTATTCCGGCGTGCCGAAGGCCGGTGAACCGGACTTCATGTCGACATTGGAGGTGAAGCCGCCATAGCCGACCGGCGCACCCTTGCGCACCATCTGGGCGAAGGCGATGCCGGACAGTGCTTCGGCGTTCTGCTGCACCAGCGCGCCGGCGATGGTGACCGGCGCCATGGCACCCGACAGGGTGAACGGCGTCACGACGACGACCTGGCCCTTGCTCGACATCTGGATGATGCCTTCCATCATCGGCACATCGAGCTTGAGCGGCGAATTGGTGTTGATGATGGTGAAGACGGACGGCTCTTCGAGCAGCTGCTCTTGGCTGATGCCGCGCGCGATCCTGGCGATCTCGATGCCGTCGACATTGCGCTCCTTGCCGAGCGAATAGATGTGGAACACCTTGTCGGTGAGCACGCTGAGATCGCGGATGCATTCGAGGTGGCGCACGGACGGATGGATATCGGTCGGCTCGACCGGATAGCCACCCGTGCAGTTCAGGATGTTGTGCATCTGTGCGAGTTTTAGAAAGTTGCGATAGTCCTGCTGGTTGCCGGGCCGGCGGCCACGATCGAGGTCGGAGCAATTGGGCGCCGACGCCATCATCGAGATGATCACGTTGTTGCCGCCGAAGCGCACATTGTGCGCCGGATTGCGGGCATGGATGGTGAATTCCGACGGGCAGTGCGACACCAGATCCAGGATCATGTCGCTGTCGAAGCGCACGCGCTCGCTGCCGTCGCGCACGTTGGCGCCATGTGCCTTCATGATGCGGCGGGCCTCGTCATGCAGAACGTCGACGCCGATTTCCTTCAGCACGCGCAGAGAGGCGAGGTGGATCGATTCCAGCTCGTCGTCCGAAACCAGCCTGGTTGGCGTCAGCGGGTTTTTCAGCTGGCGGAAAGCCGGCTGCTCGAACGCGGCCGAGCCGCCGGCGCGCTTTCCGGCGCGGCCACCGCGGCGGGCGCGATCGCTGGCCAATGCCGGTTCTGCTGGTTGTAGGGCGGCGGTCATGGTGGTCCTCATAGGATGCGGTAGCGGGCGGCATAATGGACCGGCGGCTGTCCAGCCATTGCGGAGGCGGCGACCACTAGGGCTAGGGAAGCGACATACCGGAACGGCAGTTGCGCGGCCGCGACATCGCCCCGATTGCGTTGCCCGTTGGCGCAAACGGATTTCGCCGGCCGGCCCTTCCTTTCCCCGGATCGAACCGGTAGCCGGTCGGGCTTGCCGGCCGGATGGCCAGCACATTTCACACGGATGACGGCATGGTCGCGACCGGCTCCAGCGAAGGCGAAGTGGGAACGCAGTGGGCAGCGCTTGCCGGCGTCACCGCGGCACTTGCCATGTTCGGCGCGGCGCAAGGTTTGAGCTCGCCGCTGTTCACGCTGCTGACGCAGAAGCAAGGCATGTCGCCGGCGCTGATCGGCTCGTCGGCGGCGATGATGTCGCTCGGGCTGATCCTGCGGCTTCCTTCGTGCCGGCTGCGGTGCGGCTGGTCGGTGCGCGCGTGCGCCGCGCTTCCTGACAGGCATTGTCTGGAGCAAAGGGGTTTTCGCCCTCCGGGGGCTTACCACCACGTGCCTCAATCGATAATCCTGCAACCCCGATAGCGGTGCGCACAATGAACCTGGCGGAATCGAACGACGAGACGATGCAGTGGGCTGGTATCACCGGCGTGATCGCAACCGTATCTGTGTTCGCTATCGCCCAGGGACTGTCCTATCCGCTGTTGAGCTTTATCTTGCAGCGTCAGGACGTTTCTCCGGCGATGATCGGCCTTTCGGCGGCGATGACGCCGATCGGCTTCATCGTGTCGTCGCCATTGATCCCGTCGCTGGCGCGGCGGTTCGGGGCAGGGCGCACGGCGCTCATTTGTGCCGCGCTTTCCGCGGTTGTGCTGGCGCTTATCGGCTGGACGCAGAATGTTTATCTCTGGTTTCCGCTGCGCTTCCTGATCGGCGTCGTCACCAATCCGCTTTACGTGCTGAGCGAGATCTGGGTGATCGCGCTGGCGCCGCCGGCGCGACGCGGTCGCGTCATGGGCGTTTACTCGACGATCATCTCGGCCGGTTTCGCGGCCGGGCCGCTTTGCCTGCTTGCCGTTGGCACGGAGGGCTGGCCGCCATTCCTCGTCGGCATTTTCGCCTTCGTGCTGTGCGGCATCTGCCTGGCCTCGGTTCTGCCGCGCTTGCCCAAGGTCGACGAGGCCGGGCATCAGGTTTCCGTCCTCGGTTTCGTGCCGCTGGCGTGGCTGCTTTTGTTTGCCGTCATCGTGGCCGCCGGTTTCGAACAGGGCGCGCTGGCCCTGCTGCCGGTCTATGGCACTCATCACGGCATCACTGAGACCCGCATGTCGGCGCTGCTGTCGGTGATGATCGCCGGCAACATCGCCATGCAGGTGCCGCTCGGACTTCTGGCGGAAAGGCTTTCCGCGCGCCTGGTGCGGCTTGCCTGTGTTTCATTGACGGTGCTTGGTTGTGGGCTGTTGCCGCTTCTCATCGAGGCGCCGCTGATCTGGCCGATGATTTTCGTCTGGGGTGCTGTTTCCTACGGCATCTACACGATGTCGATCATCGAGCTCGGCGAGCGCTTCACAGGCTCGACACTGGTCGCCGGCAACGCAGCATTCTCCTTGATGTGGGGCGTCGGCGGCATCGCCGTGCCGCCGCTGGCGGGCGGCGCTATGGATATTCTGGGCGCCGGCGGGCTGCCGATCACGCTCGGCCTGATGTGCCTGGCGCTGGCTATCGCGAGCCTGGCTGGCCGACGGAAAGCCTCAATTGTGCGGCGAACATATTGAATATCGGACATGGCATATCGATGTTGGCAATCCCCAAAGCGACGCGTTTATCGGAGACCTCATGACCAAGCCCATCCAAAAACCAAGATCCGCCACCGAGACCAACGATCCGTTTCTCTGGCTGGAAGACAGGACAGCCGCGCAGTCGCTTGACTGGGTGCATCGCCAGAACGAGGTCACGGTTGGCGAGCTGCAGGGTGATCCGTCCTATCAGGCTTCGTTCCAGACCGCGCTCGACCTGATGACGGCCGAAGACAACATCGCAGTCGGCGCAGCACTCAAAGGCCATGTCTATAATTTCTGGCAGGACAAGACCAATGTGCTCGGCCTCTGGCGCCGCACGTCGGTTGCTTCCTACAAAACCGAAAAACCTGACTGGGAAACGATCATCGACTTCGACCAGCTTGCGGCGAAAGAGGGGATCAAATGGGTGTTCGGAGGCGCAAGCCGACTCTATCCGGACTTCAATCGCTGTCTGGTGAGTATGTCGCCGGATGGCGGCGACGCCAGCGAGATGCGTGAATTCGACATCGAAACGAAATCCTTCGTGGAAGGTGGGTTTCGCGCGCCCGCATCCAAGTCGGGTTTCAGCTGGCTGGACAAGGACACGGTCATCGTTTCGGCGGCGTTCGAGGAGGCCGACAAGACTGAGTCCGGGTATCCGCGCGTGATCAAGCTCTGGAAGCGGGGCACGAAGCTCGAAGACGCGACACCGATCTTCGAGGCGCAGAAAGAGGATCTCGCCGTTGGCGCAGCTGTCGAGTTCGACGGCGACAGGCGCTATTTGATCTTGGCCCGGACGCTGAATTTCTTCGCTTCGCACATCTTCCTGCGGCTGCCGTCCGGCGAAAACAAACAGTTGCCACTGCCGGACGACATGACCGACACCGCGATCTTCAGGGATCAGCTCGTCTTCGGCCTGCGCAGCCCGTGGACGGCGCCCGATGGCACGTTGTGCAAGCCTGATGGCCTCTATTCGCTGGATCTGGCGCTCTGGGTCGAGACCGCTACGCTCGGTCCGGTGGAAACCGTGTTGGAGCCGGCATATCGGGTGTCCATCGCCGGCATTGCCCGCACGCAGGACCGGCTGTTCATCAACCTGATGGACAATGTGCGCGGCAAGGTCGTCGTCTGCGAGCGCAAGGAGGGCGGCTGGTCGCTGAAACCGGTCGCGTTGCCCGAAAACGGCAATGTAGGCATCAGCCATGCCGAGCAGTTCGGGTCGAGTGTGTCGTTCTCCTTCACCGATTTCCTGACGCCGAGCTCGATCATCTGGTCGGACGACAATGGCGAGACACTGGCAACCGTGAAGTCGCAGCCGGCGCGTTTCGATGCCTCGCCGCTGATCTCGGAACAGTTCGAGGCACGCTCCAAGGACGGCACGATGATCCCTTATTTCGTCGTCAGGCGGCGCGACCAGAAAGGTCCGGTGCCGACGCTGCTCTATGGCTATGGGGGCTTCGAAGTGCCGCTGCTGCCGGGCTATGCCGGCGTGCGCGGCAGGCTGTGGCTGGAGAAGGGCAACGCCTATGTGCAGGCCTGCATTCGCGGCGGCGGCGAGTTCGGCCCGGCCTGGCATCAGGCGGCGCTCAAGGGCAATCGCCAGAACGGGTTCGACGATTTTGCGGCAGTAGCACAGGACGTCGTCAAACGCGGTATCGCCACGGCTGCTTCGCTCGGCATCCAGGGCGGTTCGAATGGCGGCCTGCTGACGGGCGTTTCCCTGACGCAGCGCCCCGAACTGTTCGGCGCAGTCATCATCGAAGTGCCGCTGCTCGACATGCTGCGCTACACCGAATTGCCGCCCGGTGCTTCCTGGATGGCCGAATATGGCGACCCGTCGAAACCCGAAGACGCGAAGTGGCTTGCCGCCTATTCGCCCTACCAGCATATCGATGCCGGAGCTGCCTATCCGCCGGTGCTGCTGACCACCTCGACCGCCGACGACCGTGTCCATCCCGGCCATGCGCGGAAGATGGCCGCCCGCCTGCAGCAAGCCGGCCATGCCAGGACTCTATTCTTCGAAGAGACCGAGGGCGGGCATGGCGGCCGCGGCGACCGCCGGCCGCAGGCGGCGCAGACGGCGATGAAATATGTCTTCCTGCAAAGGGCGCTGGGCGGAACGGCATAGACGGCAGATTTTGACGCAGTTCCCGAGGAAGAGCGCTACGCACTTTCCTCGGGGAAAACCGTTTCACACTTTTCCCGAAATTGCTCTAAGGTGCCATCCATGGCTCTCGAAGGGACATTGGCTGGCGCATTCGGGCTTCGCGCATTGCGGGTCGCGGTGACACCGTCACCGCGCACGCTGCGCGCCGAGCTTTTGCGGCTGTGCGCCCGCATCGGTTATTCGCCACCTGTCTGCCTCTGACGCATTCGCCCCGGCTTGGGCCGGATAGAATCCAGAGGAAAGATCAGATCCATGACTTATCAGAATTATTCGCTGAAGCAGCTTCAGCAGATCGATGCCGCGCATCATCTGCATCCGTTCACCGATCACAGGGAACTGCGCGAAGTCGGCTCGCGTATCATCACCCGCGCCAATGGGCCGTTCATCTATGATTCCGAGGGGGCTGAAATCCTCGACGGCATGGCCGGGCTGTGGTGCGTGAACGTCGGCTATGGGCGCGACGAACTGGCCGAGGCAGCCTATGCCCAGATGAAGGAGCTGCCCTACTACAACTCCTTCTTCAAATGTTCGACGCCGACGCCGGTGCTGTTGTCACAAAAACTGGCGGAAATCGCACCGAAGAACGTCAGCCAGGTGTTCTACGGTTCGTCCGGTTCGGAAGCCAACGACACGGCGCTGCGCCTTGTGCGCCATTACTGGGTGTTGGAAGGCAAGCCGGAGAAGAACCGCATCATCTCGCGCAAGATGGCCTATCACGGCTCGACCGTTGCCGGCACCTCGCTCGGCGGGATGGATGCCATGCACAAGCAGCTCGGCGGTGCGGTGCCCAACATCGTCCATGTGATGATGCCCTATGCCTATGAGCTGGCGCTGCCGGGCGAGAGCGATCATGATTTCGGCTTGCGCGCGGCCGGGGCTGTCGAGGTTGCGATCCTCGAAGCCGGCGCCAACAAGGTTGCTGCCTTCATCGGCGAGCCGGTCATGGGAGCAGGCGGTGTGAAAATTCCGCCGGTCAGCTACTGGCCGGAGGTGCAGCGCATCTGCCGCAAATATGATGTCCTGCTGATGCTGGACGAGGTCATCACCGGCTATGGCCGCACCGGCGAGTGGTTCGCCGCGCAGACGCTCGGCATCGAGCCGGACACGATCGCCACGGCCAAGGCCCTGACCTCCGGCTATCAGCCGCTGTCGGCATTGTTGGTCGGCGACCGCATAGCCTCTACGCTGGTCGAGAAGGGCGGCGAGTTCAATCACGGCTACACCTATTCCGGCCACCCGGTGGCCTGCGCCGTGGCGTTGAAGAACCTCGAGATCATCGAGCGGGAAGAGCTGGTCGACCGCGTCCGGAACGATACCGGCCCCTATTTCGCCAAGGCGTTGCAGGAGCGCATTGCCGGGCATGATCTGGTCGGCGAGGTGCGTTCGATCGGGCTGATGGGCGCGATCGAGATCGTCAAGGACAAGGCGACCAAGGAGCGGTTCCTGCCGGCGGGAAGCGCGGCGGTGACCGTGCGCGACCACGCCATCGCGCACGGCATGATGCTGCGCGCCACCGGCGACACGATGATCCTGTCGCCGCCGCTGATCTGGACCCGCGATACGATCGACATGGCCTGCGAGCGCATCTCGAAGGCGCTGGATCTGGCGCAAGCCGATCTGCGCAAGCGGTAGGGCTCGACCTCCAACCGGGCATTCCTCGGCAGGAGCGCCCGGTCTCGACAACATGATCGAGCGGCGAGTGAACGAATTCCATCCCGATCGCGTAGTGTGTGGGGCAGCGGCTGATTCGGCCGCCACAAGGGGTTTGTTTGGATGAGAAAGATCGGCAAGAGCCGACGGACGCAAGAAGCGGCCAGCATCGGCGGTGATCTGATGCTGGCGCCGCTGGTGGCGATGATGCGGCTGCCTCTGATGGCCATGGATGGCGGGAGCAGCCAGCCATGGGGCACGGAGACGGCGCATGCGGTAAACGAGAAGACCGCCGCCATGGCCCAAGGCGCGTTTGCGGCGCAAATGTCTTTCCTGCAGTCGGCATCGCGGTTCTGGCCGGAAGTCTTTTCCGGCCGCACGCCGTCGCTGTTCAACGGTGTTGCGGCGGAACGCTCGATTAGCGCTGCGCTGAAGCCGGCAAGCCGTGCCGTGAAGGCGAATTTTCGCCGACTGTCCAACAAGACCTGACCGAGTTGCAGACCTTTGATTTTGCGCATCGAGGAGTGCATGCGCTAGAACCAGTCGGTACAGTTACCGATGGGGGATACGATGGCCGGACAACCGCTCAACCAGCCGGCTGAAATTCCAGCCGAACTCGACCGTTGGAATTGGGGCGCCTTCTTTCTCAACTGGATCTGGGGCATCGGCAACAGCACCTTCATCGCGCTGCTGGCGCTGATCCCGTTCGTCAATATCGTCATGATCATCGTGCTGGGCGCACGAGGCAGTCGCTGGGCGTGGCGGAACCGCGCCTGGCGCGACGCGGAACAGTTTCGCAAGACGCAACGCAACTGGGCAATCGCCGGCGTTGTCGTGTGGGTGGTCGGGATCGGCGGTTGTGCGACGATGGTCGGCAGCATCCCCTACGTCCTGAAAGGCAGCGATGCCTACCGCATGACCATGGACAGACTTCGCGCCGACGATCGCGTGAAGGCCGCGCTCGGCAATGATGTGGCGGCCGACAGTTTCTGGGTCGGTGGCCATCTCAATATCAATGCGAATGGTTCTGGTGACGCCCAGTTCAGCATTCCGGTCCACGGCGCCAAGGGCAAGGGCACTGCCTACTCAACCGCAGTCCGCGCTGCCGGCACGTGGAGCCTGCGCCTGCTGGTCGTCAGGCTCGAGGGGGCCGATGCACCGATCGTGCTGATCAACGAAGATCATGTCCCGATCCCGAATGCGGCAATCGGAATATAAAAACCAGACTGTGCGGATAAACTGGCTGAAACGCAAAAACCGCGCTCCATCGGGAACGCGGCTTTGCCAGATACGCATGGCGCTTCGCTACTCAAATACTTTGCGAAACCTACGGCATTTGTCGAAACTTACAGGCTCCGGTACGCGAGACCTGATCCGGAGCGCCGGGCGGATGCGATATGTCCGCCTCGCAATCCGTTTTATAGGAACATCGTTACCGCAGAGTTATCGAGAACTTAAGCAAATCTAAACTTGCATTCTTTCTGCCGAAGGAAATCGGAAAAAGCCTGCCAAGTCCGTTGGTTACGCTGGATTGCCGCGCAGAAAATTAATTATGCCGGAGAAATCGGCGCCGCCATGTCCCTGGGCGTTGAACAAGGCATAGAGCTGGGCTGCCTCGGCGCCAAGCGGCGTCACCGCACCCGCGCTTTGTGCTGCTTCCTGGGACAATTTCAGATCTTTCAGCATCAGTGCCGCAGCAAACCCTGGCTTGTAGTCCCTGTTGGCGGGCGAAGTCGGCACAGGGCCGGGCACCGGGCAATAGGCGGTCAAGGACCAGCATTGCCCCGACGAGGTCGAGGCGACATCGAACAGTGCTTGGTGCGAGAGGCCGAGCTTTTCCGCCAGAACGAAGGCTTCGGCGACACCGATCATCGAGATGCCGAGGATCATGTTGTTGCATATCTTTGCCGCCTGTCCGGCGCCGTCGCCGCCGCAATGGACGATGCGGCCGGCCATCGGCTTCAGGACCGGCTCGGCTGCGGCGAAGGCATCACCGGAGCCTCCGGCCATGAAGGTGAGCGTGCCGGCCGCGGCACCGCCCGTGCCGCCCGAGACGGGTGCATCGATGGACAGCAGGCCGTGTTTGGCGGCAATGGCGTGCGCCTTGCGCGCCGATTCGACGTCGATGGTCGAGGAATCGATGAACAACGTGCCTTTTTTCGCCTTGGGCGCGATGTCCTCATAGACCGATAGCACGTGCTTGCCGGCTGGCAGCATGGTGATCACCACCTCGGCGCCCTTCACCGCGGCCGGTGCGTTGGCCATGACGACGACGCCATGCTGGCGCGCGACGGTCAAATTCTCCGGCATCAGGTCGAAGCCGTGCACGGCATGTCCTGCCTTGACCAGATTGGCGGCCATCGGATTGCCCATGTTCCCGAGGCCGATGAAGGCGATGGTGGTCATCGTGGTGCTCCGTGATTTGTGCTAGGCAGTAGGCAGTAGGCAGTAGGCAGTAGGCAGTAGGCAGTAGGGTTGTCTATTCCGGCTTAAGTCTGACAATGAGTTGGCGAAGCATTTTGCCGATGCCCTCGGTGGATGTCAGCAAATGATCAGCTTGATCATGCGTGGCAAGGCCAATGCGTTCGGCGATCTGGAGGTGTGTCTCGAACTCCTTCAGCGAGCCTTGGGCTATTCTGAGAAATTGCTGATAAGAGCCTCTGTTATCTCGACCGTAACCTTCGGCGATGTTTGCAGGGATCGAGGTCGCTGAACGGCGGATTTGGCTGGTCAACCCGTACAATTCTTCCTTGGGCCATACCTTGGTCAAGGAATAGGTGGCGACAGCCAGGTCCATCGCCTGCTGCCACACGATAAGATCCTTGTATGAATTGATCTTGCCGGTCATCTCACTGCCTACTGCCTACTGCCTACTGCCTACTGCCTACTGCCTTCCAATTAATGCACGCGCGATGATGACGCGCATGATTTCGTTGGTGCCTTCGAGGATCTGGTGCACGCGCAGGTCCCGCACCAGCTTCTCGATGCCGTAGTCGTGCAGGTAGCCATAACCGCCGAGCAGTTGCAGCGCGTCGTTGGCGACATTGAAGCCGGTGTCGGTGACGAAGCGCTTGGCCATCGCTGACCATTTGCCGGCATCCGGCGCCTTGCGGTCGAGCTTCGAAGCGGCGGCATAAAGGAAGATGCGCGCCGCCTGTAGCTCGGTCTCCATGTCGGCCAGCTTGAACTGCAAGGCCTGGAACAGATTGATCTTCGAGCCGAAGGCCTTGCGCTCGGCAGTGTAGGCAAGCGCCTTGTCGAGCGCCGACTGTGCGCCGCCAAGCGAACAGGCGGCGATGTTCAGCCGGCCGCCATCGAGTCCGGCCATGGCAATGCCGAAGCCAGCGCCTTCGCCCGACAAAAGGTTCTCCGCCGGCACCTTGCAATCCTCGAAGATGACTTGGCGGGTCGACTGCATGTGCCAGCCCATCTTGTGCTCGTTGGCGCCGAAGGAGAGGCCCGGTGCATCTTTCGGCACGACGATGGTGGAGATGCCTTTCGGCCCCTCAGTGCCGGTGCGCACCATGACGGCATAGACATCGCTGTCGCCTGCGCCCGAGATGAACTGCTTGGTGCCGTTCAGCACATAGTCGCCGCCGCTCTTGACCGCGCGCGTCTTCAGCGCCGCGGCATCGGAACCGGAGCCGGGCTCGGTCAGACAATAGCTCGCCAGCCACTCCATAGAGGTGAGCTTCGGCAGGAAGCGCTGGCGTTGCTCTTCATTGCCGAAGCGGTCGATCATCGATGCCACCATGTTGTGGATCGAGATGAAGGACGAAAAGGCCGGATCGGCGTGCGACAGCGCTTCGAAGATCAGCACAGCATCAAGCCTGCCAAGTGCGGAACCGCCGACATCGTCCCTGGTATAGATGCCGCCGAGGCCGAGCGGGCCGGTTTCGCGGATCACATCGGCAGGAAAGTGTTTCCGGCGGTCCCAGTCGAGCGCATTCGGCGCGACGCGGTCGGCGGCGAAGGCCTGCGCCACCTCTTGGATGGCGCGCTGCTCCTCATTGAGTTCGAACTGGCTGGTGCTCGCATCGACCGCGGCGTCCATGGCGTGCTCCCTAATATCTTCGACCTGTTGGCCTGTCGTTTTTGGCTTTGCGCGCGCACCAATCTAGACCAATGATGCCGCCGCGCAACCCGACCCTATCAACCGGCCATTTGGGGAGCGGCTGTGCGTCAATGGGTGTCCGGAGCACGATGTGACGACAAGATTCGATGATCTGCTGGGGCGGTTCCACGCCCATCTCGCTTCTGTGGATAACGCCCTAGTGCGTGACGCCGTGTTGCGGATCAATTGGGAGATGCCGGCCCGTATGCTGGAGCCGCATCCGCTCGCCTGCCTGCGTCATCTCGATCGCGCCGCCGAACTGGCGCCGCCGGATGCCAAGCCGCTGGTGCAACTGCTTGCCGAGCGTCGGAACGATTTCCGCTGGGGGCAGACCTATGGCGAGACGGATTTCGGAAAAAAGTTCATCGACAATTACGGTTGGCTGGAGGTGTTCGGCACGCGAGGCCACTTCGCCAATGACGAGGTCGCCGCCGGCTTGCTGATCCTGGGGCCCGATATCGTCTATCCCGACCACCATCACGTTGCCGAAGAAATCTACGTTCCGCTGACCAGCGGCGCTGAATGGCGGATGGGCGAGAGCGGCTTTTGCATGCGCACGGCCGGCGAGGTCGTCCACCACGCGTCCAACGTCAATCACGCCATGCGCACCGGCAAAGACCCATTGCTGGCGCTCTACATCTGGCGCGGCGGGCCGCTGGCGCAGAAATCGAACATCACCGGAACCGTGACGCAGGGCAGGGGCTGATGGCCAGGGCGATCATGCTGCAAGGCACGGGTTCGGATGTCGGCAAGACGGTTCTGGTCGCCGGCCTCTGCCGCGCGGCAAAAAAGCGTGGGCTGAAGGTGCGGCCATTCAAGCCGCAGAACATGTCGAACAATGCTGCCGTCGCCGACATTCCGGGCGACAACAACCATGGCGGCGGCGAGATCGGCCGCGCCCAATGGCTGCAGGCGATCGCTTGCGGCGTCGCACCCTCGGTCCACATGAACCCGGTACTGCTCAAGCCGCAGACCGATGTCGGCGCGCAGGTCATCGTGCAGGGAAAGGTGTTCGGCGAAGCGCGGGCGCGCGACTACCAGGCGATGAAGGGCCGACTGATGGACGCGGTGCTGGACTCCTGGGGCAAGGTCGGCGAGGGCGCCGATCTGGTGATCGTCGAGGGGGCCGGCTCGCCGGCCGAGATCAACCTGCGCAGCCGCGACATCGCCAATATGGGCTTTGCCACGCGCGCCGACGTGCCAGTAGTGCTGGTCGGCGACATCGATCGCGGCGGCGTCATCGCTTCGGTGGCGGGTACGCATCTGATCCTGCCGGAAGAGGACCGGCGCATGATCGTCGGCTACCTCATCAACAAGTTCCGCGGCGACGTTTCGCTATTCGACGACGGCATCAGGTCGATCGAGGCATTTACGGGCTGGCGCTGTTTCGGCGTCGTGCCGTGGCTGAAGGCGGCGGCACGCTTGCCTTCGGAAGATTCGGTGGTGCTGGAACGGCTGGCGTCCGGCGAAGCGCGCGCGCTGAAAGTGGCCGTGCCGATGCTTGGCCGCATCGCCAATTTCGACGATCTCGACCCGCTCAAGGCCGAACCGCAGGTCGAGGTGGTGTTCGTGCCGCCGGGAAGACCGCTGCCTGCCGATGCTGGGCTGGTGGTCATTCCAGGCTCGAAATCGACGATTGGCGATCTCATAAAATTTCGCGAGAACGGCTGGGACCGCGATCTTCTCGCGCATCGGAAGCGTGGCGGCCATGTCGTGGGCATCTGCGGCGGCTTCCAGATGCTCGGCCGTATCGTGCGCGATCCCGACGGCATCGAAGGCAGCGTCACCGAGGCCAAAGGCCTCGGCCTGCTCGACGTCGAAACGGTGATGGAACCGGAGAAGACGGTGCGCAACGTCAGCGCCCATTCGGTGCCGTTCGACCTGCCGCTCGAAGGCTACGAAATCCATCTTGGCCGCACCACCGGGCCCGATACGCTGCGGCCGTCCGCAGTCATCAATGGCGTCGATGACGGGGCAGTCTCGGCCGATGGCAAGGTGATCGGCACCTATATGCATGGCTTGTTTGGCGCCGACGGCTTTCGCGGGAAATTCCTCGAAAGCCTCGGCATCAAGGGCGGCGGCATCGACTATCGGGCCGAAGTCGAGCGGGCCTTGGACGACGTCGCAGCCGAGCTGGAGACGCATCTCGACTGCGACGCAATCTTTGCGCTGGCGCGGTAGATTCGCCCATCGCTTCGTCATCCACGGGCGGGCCAAGGAGGGAAGCGACTCGGCGCAGAGCCGATATTCCATGCCGCGACTTCAAGGCGTTGCTGCGGTACAGAATTCTGCTCCGTTGCACTCCGCGCGAACCGTCCAGCGACGGTTCGGTCCTGCTCTTGCTAGGGTTGCATCTCGGCTGGCATCGGCCATTTGCGCCAAGGCAAATCCAGCAGACCCGTGGCCCGAATCAAAAGCGCCCGGCTTTTGGCCGGGCGCTCCTCGTCCCCACTTCAAAGGAACGTGTCAGGCGCCGCGCATCAGGCAGCCGCCGGCAAGCACGATGAAAGCGATAAGAACAATCCACACCGATGCGATTGGAATGAACGCAAGAATGCCAAGCGCGGCGAGAACGCCGATGATGGCGATAACAACGGAAATGATAAAAACGATCTGGGTAGGTGCGCTAAGATTCATGTCTGGCTCCTCGCAACATGATTCGAACAGTGGCAGTCTATCAGTGCACGTGATCACACACCAATCATGGCACGCAGCGGGTTCGCTGGATCGGCCAGAAGCTTCACGGCCAGCGCCAGACAGACGATCACCAGCAATGGCTTGATCAGTTTTGCGCCGATGCGCATGGCCAGGCTGGCGCCGACGCGCGCGCCGAGGAACTGGGCAATGCCCATCATCAGGCCGATCTTCCAATAGACGACGCCGACCGCGGCGAAGACGATGAAGCCGCCGATGTTGGAGGCGAAATTGAGCAGCTTGGTGTGCGCCGTCGACTTGAGCACACCGTAGCCGGCAAGTGCCACGAAACCCAGCATGTAGAAGGAGCCGGCGCCTGGCCCGAACAGGCCATCGTAGAAGCCGATGGCGGGCACCAGCGTCAGTCCGAACAGGAACGGCGACAGGCGCTCGGCGCGGTCGACATCGTTCATGTTGGGTTTGAGCGCGAAGTAGACCGCGATGGCGATCAGCACGATGGGCAAGGCAGCCCGCAGAATGTCACCGGGCACGATCGTTGCCAGCAAGGCACCGATGGCGCTTCCGACAAGGGCCAAAAGCGCCGACGGCAATTGCCGGCGCAGGTCGACATGACCCTTCGACGCGTAGTGGATAGTCGCCGAGCCCGACCCGAACATACCTTGCAATTTATTGGTGGCGAGCGCCTGGACCGGTGTGAAGCCGGCAAGCAGCAGCGCCGGCACGGTGATCAGCCCGCCGCCGCCCGCGATCGAATCGACAAAGCCCGCGGCGAAGGCGGCGAAGGCGAGCATGGCGACGGTCTGGATGCTAAGGTCGATCATCTGATGTATGGAGGGCTCGGTCGGCTGAGATGTCCGGCGTTCGACCACGACCGCCCTGTTTGCGCAAGACCGATTCCGCGCTACCTCTATGAAGAGGAATCGGAAAGGGACCATGATGGCGTTCGCATTGCTGGACCAGATACGTCAGATCTTCGACGGCGACCCGGGCGTGCGCAAGGTGGCGGACGATCCGGTTCTGTCGGCGGAACTATTGATGCTGTTTCGCATGATCCTGGCCGACGGGTCGGTCAGTGAGAGCGAGATGGTTGCCTTCCGGCGCATCTGCAAGGACGCCTTCGGCATTGCGGAAACCAGCGTCGACAGCGTCATCCAATATCTCAACGAGTTCGGCTACGAGACCAATGGCTCGCAAGCAATTGCGCTGTTCCGTGATCTCGACATCGAACGACGCAAGCAATTGGCCCGCCATATGGCTGACATCGCCAAGGCGGATTCGCAACTGGCCGAGAGCGAGGTGCGCCTGCTGCGGCGCACGCTCGACCTGCTCGATATCAACCCGGTCGATTTGGTGAAGCCGGAAGGCTAGGCATTGCCTGGGCAACGGTTCGCTGACGTCAAAGGGAGTATTCAAATGGCCTTTGCCGACAGCTATCTGGGACAATTGCGGGCGTTGATCGGAAGCCGTCTGGTGTTGATGCCGGGTGCGCGCATCGTCATCGAACGCGCCGACAGCCGCATCCTGTTGCAGAAACGGACCGATTTTGGCCTGTGGGGCCTGCCTGGCGGCAATGCCGAGGAAGGCGAGGGTCTGGAAGCGGTGGTCATCCGGGAGGTGCTTGAGGAAACCGGGTTGATCGTCAGTGATGTCGAACCATTCGGGTTCGGCTGCGACCCGCACTATGAAACCTTCCAGTTTCCAAATGGCGACCGCGCCCAGTTCTTCGCTTTGATGTTCTACACGCGCTTCTTTGAAGGCGAGCCGGCCGTCACCGATGACGAAAGCAGCGCCGTCGGCTGGTTTGCGCCCGACGGCTTGCCTGAAATGCTACCCAACATGGCGCGCAGCATCGACGCCTACCTCCGATTCAAGGCCACCGGAAAATTCCAGATGGTCTAAGAGGTTTTGCTTTGTGCATGTCGTTCTCCCAAAACCGGGGCCACTTTGGGCGACATGCATTAACCCTGCTCGCGCATCCGTTTTGCAATCGCCCGGTGCAAATCAGGAGCGGCACTGACAAGCGCCTTGGCCGCCTCGGACTGCGGCTGGTCGAGCACCTCGCTGGTCTTGCCGCGCTCGACTATCTTGCCGTCATGCATGACCAGCACCTCGTCCGTGATGGCGCGAGCGACGGTCAGATCGTGGGTTATGAACAGATAGGCGATGCCGAGCTTCTGGTTGAGCTCGGCGAACAGATCGAGGATCTGGGCGCGGATCGAAACGTCGAGCGCCGAGACCGGCTCGTCGGCGACGACCAGTTTCGGCCGCGTGATGATGGCCCGGGCGATCGAAAGACGCTGGCGCTGGCCGCCCGAAAACTCGTGCGGGTATTTGTCCATGTCGCGCTGGTCGAGGCCGACTTCATGCAGCGCATGCGCCACCATCTCGCGGCGCTCGGCGCGCGTCGGCTTCTTGTCCAGCACATGCAGGGGTTCGGCGACCAGTTTCTCGACTTTCTGGCGCGGGTCGAAGGATCCGTAGGGGTCTTGAAAAACGACTTGCATGTCACGACGCGCCGGCTTCAGCTCGGCTTCGCTCTTGCCGGTGATGGTTTCGCCGCGAAACCGGATGGTGCCCGAGCTTGGCCGGTCCAGCGCCAGGATCATGCGGGCGAGCGTTGACTTGCCGCAGCCGGAGCGGCCGACCAGCGCCACCGACTGACCCGGCGCCATCGACAAGGACACCTGGTCGACGGCGCGGATATCAGGCGCTCGCCTGAATAGCGAGGTGCGCCGACCGGCATAGTCGCGGGTCACGCCCTCGACCTGGAGCAAAGGTCGGCCCGTCTCGAGACCATGCGGCTTCGAGCGCGCCGGCACATGGATCGAGGCCTGCGCCAGCTGTCGCGTGTAGGGATGGAGTTGTTCGGACAGCGTGCGCGCCGTGTCACCGGTTTCCATTACCTCGCCGCGGCGCAGGATGGTGATGCGGTCCGCCATCTCGGTCACCACGGCAAGGTCGTGCGAGATCAGCAGCAGCCCCATGCGGCTCTCGGCGACGAGGTCGCGCAGGAGGTCGAGGATCTGGGCCTGCAGCACCACGTCGAGAGCCGTGGTCGGCTCGTCGGCGATCAGGAGCTTCGGCTTCAGCGCACAAGCGATGGCGATGACGACGCGCTGGCGCTGGCCGCCCGACAGTTCGTGCGGATAGCGCGACATTGGGAATTTCGCCGAGGGCAAGCCGACCCGGTCGAGCATTTTTCGAGCCCGGTCTTCGGCTTCGGCGCGGCTTGCCTTGGTATGCCAGCGAATGCCTTCGGCGACCTGTTCGCCGATGGTCTTGACCGGATTGAGCGCCGTCATCGGCTCCTGGAACACCATGCCGATGTCATCGCCGCGCAGCGCGCACATCTGGTCCTCTGTTGCTGCGAGGAGGTCGATGCCGTCGAATGTGACGCGTCCGGTAGCGCGCGCGGCATGGGGCAGAAGCTGCATCACCGTCAGCGCGGTCATCGACTTGCCCGAGCCGGATTCGCCGACCAGGCCCATCACTTCGCCGGGCGCGACGGAAAGTTCCATACCCTTGAGGATCGGCGTGTCGCCGATGGTCAGCGAAAGGTTCTTGATGTCGAGCAGGCTCATCGCTGCCGCCGCGATTTTGGATCGAGAATGTCGGCGATACCGTCGCCCAGGAGGTTCAGCCCCAGCACCGTGACGACGATCGCCATGCCCGGAAAGATCGCCATCCATGGCGCCACCACCATCCGGGTCTGCGCGTCGAACAGCATGCGGCCCCAGCTCGGCATTGGCGGCTGGGCGCCCAGGCCCAGATAGGAAAGCCCGGCCTCCGCCAGGATACCCAGCGCGAACTGGATGGTGCCTTGCACCAGGAGCAGCGTGGCAATGTTGGGCAGCACATGTTCGATGGATATCTGCGTGCTGCTCTTGCCGGCGGCGCGCGCGGCAAGAATGAACTCGCGTGGCCAGATCGCCAGCGCGCCGGCCCGGGCGACACGGGCAAAGACCGGTATGTTGAAGATGCCGATGGCGATGATGGCGTTGACGGCGCCGGGCCCGAAGATAGCGGTGATCATGATCGCCGACAGCAGCGCAGGGAAGGCGAAGACGAGGTCGTTCAGCCGCATCAGCGCCTCGTCGACGAGGCCGCCGCGTGCTGCGGCAAAGGCGCCGAGGGGTACGCCGACCCCCATGCCGATGCCGACAGCGACCAGCGCCACGGCAATCGAATTGCGGGCGCCGACCATGACCATCGACAGGATGTCGCGACCGAAATGGTCGGTGCCGAACCAGTGCGCCAGCGAGGGTGCTTGCGTCTTGTCCGAGATCAACAGTTTCGTGACGTCGTAGGGCGTCCAGGCATAGGAGACGATGGCCATCGCCAGGATCAGCACGGTGATGACGAAACCGGCAACGAAGGCGGTATTCCTGAATGCCTTGGCCAGGATGGTGCCGAAGGTCTCTTCGGGAATGTCAATGTGCAGCGTCATTGCCGGGTTCTCAGGCGAGGATCGACGACCGCATAGGAAAGGTCGACGAGAAGGTTGACGGCGATGACCGCGGCGACCAGCAGCATGACGACGCTTTCGACGACGATCAGGTCGCGCTGGGTGATTGCCTGGAACACCAGCCGGCCGAGGCCGGGCAGGTAAAAGACATTCTCGATGATGATGGTACCGGCGAGCAGGAAGGCGAATTGCAGGCCCAGGATGGTCAGCACCGGGATCATCGCGTTGCGCAGCGCGTGCCGCCACAGGACGGCGCGATAGGGCAGGCCCTTGGCGCGGGCGGTGCGGATATAATCCTCGTTCAACACCTCGATCAGCGCCGAGCGGGTGACGCGCGCCAGGATCGCGGCTTGCGGCAAGGCAAGTGCAACCGCCGGCAGCAGTAGTGATTTCAGCGCCAGCCAGATGCCGGCACTCCAGCCGGGAAAGCCGCCGGCCGGAACCAACTGCAGCCAGACGGCGAACACATAGATCAGCATCAGGGCGAACCAGAAATTGGGCACGGCGACGCCAAGCTGTGCGGCGCCCATGGAAATCGTGTCACCGGCGCGTCCACGCCGGCTGGCGGAAACCAGGCCAACGGGAATCGCGATCATTGTGGAGAGCGCAAGCGCAATCAGCGCCAGCGGCAGCGAAACGGCAAGCCGCTCGCGCACCAGGTCGATGACCGGCACCGAATAGGTATAGGAGCGGCCGAAATCGAGACTGAGCAGGCCGCCGGCCCAGTGAAGATAGCGCAGGGCCACTGGTGCGTTGAGGCCCATCTGGTTGCGCAGCAGTTCGACCTGGTCGGCGCTGGCGTTCAAGCCCAGCATCAGCCGTGCCGGATCGCCGGGCAGGACTTCCAGCACGGCGAACACCACCATGGAGGCCAGGATCAGAGTGGCGATGGCGATGGCGAGGCGTTTTAGGAGATAGGCGGTCATGGAAGGTCGGGGACCGCTGTTTTGCCGGGGGCAGGCAAGGGGTGACGATAGCGTTCTACGGCGCCCCCCTCTGTCCTGCCGGACATCTCCCCCTCAAGGGGGGAGATTGGAAGTTTCAGCGCCGGTGGCACAAATACAGCGTTGATGATTGACGAAAGCAGCAGCGAGAGCGCAATCTCCCCCCTAGAGGGGGAGATGCCCGGCAGGGCAGAGGGGGGCGCGAAGGAACGCAAGGGTCGCCTTTTGGCCAGCAACCTCACTCGCTCCACTTCACCTTGGTCAAATCATTGGCCTGGATGGGTGCGTTTTCCCACAGGCCTTGCAGCTTGGCGTCCCAGACGCCGACCTTGGGCAGTTCGTAGAGGAAACCGACCACGGCATCGTCGGCCAGGATCTTCTGTGCCTGACCCAGCAATTCCTTGCGCTTGGCCTCGTCGGAGGTGACGCCGAGATCGGCGATCACCTTATCGAAGGCCGGATTGTCGTAGTTGAAGTAATAGTCCTTGCGCGAATAGATATCGATGTCGTTGGGTTCGGTGTGGGAGACGATGGTGAGGTCGTAATCTTTCTTGGTGAACACCTGATCCAGCCACTGTGCCCATTCGACCGGGATGATCTCCAGATCGATGCCGACGTCGCGAAGCTCGGAGGCGATGATCTCGCCGCCGAGCCTGGCATAGGCGGGCGGCGGCAATTTCAGCGTCGCCTTGAAGCCGTTCTCCAGCCCCGCTTCCTTCAGCAATTCCTTTGATTTGGCGACATCATGCGGATAGCGGCCGGTGAGGTCGACATAGTCCTTGTTGGCAGGCGACATGTGCGAGCCGATCGGCACGCCGAGGCCGGCCGAGGCGCCGTCGATGATCGCCTTGCGGTCGAGTGCATAGGAAATCGCCTGTCTCACCTGCAATTTGTCGAAGGGAGGCTTCTTGTTGTTGATCGACAGGATGGTTTCGCCTTCGGTCGCGCCGATCACCACCTTGAAGCGCGGGTCGTCCTTGACCTGCGCGACGCTGTCGGGATCAAAGAAGGGAAAGGCCTGGATATCGCCGGAGAGCAGCGCCGGCACGGCGGCCGCGGCATCCGGAACGATGCGGAACTCAGCCTTGTCGAGAGACGCCGGCGTGCCCCAGTAATTGTCCGATTTGACCAGCGTGATCGAGGATCCCTTGGCCCAGTTCTGGAATTTGAACGGGCCGGTACCGATCGGCTTCTCCTTGTTGGTGTCGGCCGTCTCAGGCGCCACGATCACCGCGTCGCCCCACCCCATATTGTAGAGGAAGGAGCCTTGCGGGTTCTTCAGCGTGACCTTGACCGTTGCTGGGTCGACGATTTCGACCGTGTCGATGGCCGCGAACAGGGCCTTTTGCGCATTGACCGAATTGTCGGCGCGGGCGCGGTCGAGCGAGAATTTCACGTCACTGGCATCGAAGTCGGTACCGTCGTGGAATTTCACGCCGGTGTGCAGCTTGAAGGTGTAGACCTTGCCGTCATCGGAAATGGTCCAGCTTTCGGCCAGATCCGGCAGCACCTCACCATTCGGTCCGATGCGGGTCAGGCCCTCGAACACATTGGCGTAAAGCACCTCGTCGATCGCCGCGGCGGCACCGGCGGTCGGATCGAGATGCGGTGGTTCGAGGGGAATGCCGATGACCAGGTCGGTTCGCACGGCAAACGCGGAGGTGCCGGCGGCCAGTGACAGCACTGCGGCGGCCAGGATGGTTTTCCACAATTTCATCGTGCAACTCCCCATGCGTTTCAGACAGGTGCTCAAACCCGGGCGATAGAAGCGTGATTTCGCCGCGGAGTAAATTGCGTTTCGTTCTGCCCGTTGGCGTGGCCGGGAATGTTTTTGTCCTGGCGGCCTCATAGCAGGTCGAAGCTTGTCGCGATGCGCGCCTTATCCGGTGGCTGTGCCACGTAACAGCACATTGAGCCCGATCGCCATCACCTTGGCCGCTTCCACCATGTCCGATATCCCGACCCATTCGTCGGGCCGGTGGGCGAGGTCGAGAATGCCTGGACCATAGGCGATGCAATCGTAGATGTGGCCGATGCGGGCAATGTGCTTCTGGTCGTAGGTGCCTGGCGAGATGACGTAGTCGGGTTCGCGGTCGAACACCGCCATTATGCCTTGCGCCACCGCCTTGACCACCGGCGCGTCGCGCTCCGTCATCAGCGGCAGCACTTCCATCAGGTCGCGGATTTCATAGTCGAATTTTTTCCGCTCGCGCTTCAGGCGCTCGAGAATGCCGGTTACTTCACCTTTGACGGCATCGAGATCTTCCTCGAGCAGGAAGCGACGATCGATGGTCAGCCTGCAGGAATCGGGCACGTTGGGCGAGGGCAGGCCTGGCCGGAAATCCTCGGTCTGGCCGCCGTGGATCGAATTGATGTTCATGGTCGAGCGTTTTGCGCCTTCGGGCACGACCGGCATGCGCGTCATCTTGCGGTCGAGTGCGGGGAACAATTCGTCCTCGAATGCCCTTAGCACGGCACCCATGTGGCGCACCGCATTGTCGCCGAGGAACGGCATGGAGCCGTGCGCGATCTCGCCCTTGGTCTCGATCTCCGCCCACCAGACGCCACGATGACCCAGACAGATGCGGTCCTTGTTCAGCGGCTCGGGAATGATGACGTGGTCGACCCTGGGTTTCGAGAAATAGCCGAGGCTGGCCAGATGGGCCACGCCGCCGAAGCCACCGGACTCCTCGTCGACCGTGCCGGAGATTTCGATAGCGCCGGGAAAGTCGGGGAAGACTTCCAGGAAGGCCTCGGCGGCGATGATCGAAGCGGCCAGGCCGCCCTTCATATCGCAGGCGCCGCGACCATAGACCTTGCCGTCCCTGACGACACCGGCAAAGGGATCGACCGTCCAGCCGTCGCCGGCTTCGACCACATCGATGTGCGAGTTGAAGTGGACGCAGGCACCGGGCGACCTTCCGTCGAAACGGGCAACGACATTGACGCGCGGGTAGCGGTCGGTGTCGCCGGGCGTGCCTTCGGCGCGAATGAATTCGGTCTCGAAACCGCTCTTCTTCAGCCGCGCGCCGAGATATTCGGCGCATGGCCGGTAGGCATCGCCGGGCGGGTTGATGGTCGGAAAACGGATCAGATCGGCGGTCAGCGCGACGACATCGTCGCGCCTGATATCGATTGCCTGGAGGAGTCGCTCGTTCATGGGCGGAGTTGAGCAGCGATCGTCTTGATTTTGCAAGCCCACCGGTGACCAAGCCCGAGCGGCGTGTCGTTGCGGCAACTATTGCGGGAAATCGTTCAAATTGGCTGCTTTGGATTGGCGAATTGGTCAAGGAGTGTGTGTTACCCGGTTCACCTGCCATTAAAAAGGTGAAAACAACGTGATGGCAGGCAAGTAAGGGGCAATCAAAGGGGTTTGATCGCATGAAAAAGACAGTTCTCATGGCGGCCATTTTTGTCGCGATGCTGTTCGGTGCTTCGGGGCAGGGCTGGGCAGCCAGCCTCGTTGCAAACATAGACGTGTCGTCGCAGACGATGACGGTCAGATATGGCTTGTCGGTTTACCGGTGGAGCGTGTCCACCGCGCGTCCCGGTTATTTCACGCCGCGCGGCAGCTATAAGCCGCAGCGTACGGCACGGATGTGGTATTCGCGCAAATACCATATGTCGCCGATGCCATACTCCGTCTTCTTCCATGGCGGCTATGCCATCCACGGGACCGGTGCCGTCAGGCAACTCGGCCGCCCGGCGTCGCACGGCTGCGTGCGGCTGCACACGGCCAATGCCGCAACTTTCTATGCGATGGTGCGCGAAGTGGGTTTCGGCAACACGCGGATTGTCGTGACGAACTGAGGCGATCCTGAGTCGCTGAAGTCGGCATTATCGGCTGGTGTAGGACTAATCTCCCCGCCAGCGGCGAGGCTTAAGCGTTTGCGGCCGGAGCGGGCTTCGGCCGGCGCTTTCGTCGTCCGCCCCCAATCTCCCACCTTTTGTGGAACCACATCCACTGGCCGGGATCTTCGCGTACCCAGCGTTCGACCACGTCGTTGAGACGCTGGGTGGTGGCGCGGACATCAACGCTGCCGTCAGCGGTGCGCGGCAAGGTCAACTTGTCCTCGATCTCGAGCCGGAAGCGGTTGCCTGGCAGCCTGACGCAGCGCGCCGGATAGACGTCGCAGTCGTAGTGACGGGCAAGGGTGGCCAGCACCCGATTGCTTTGGCAGGGGCGGCCGAAGAATGTCGTATCCAGGCCGTTGGAGAATTTCTGATCGACAAGGATGCCGATGTTGCCGCCATTCTCCAGGACCCCAGCCAGCGCGAATGAGGCGCCGGCCATCGATGGCAGCAATGAGCCCATGGTCGAGCGGCGCGTTGAGAGGATGTAGTCGGCGAGATAGGGATTGTTGGGCGGCCGAAACAGCGCCGTGATGTTCATGCCGAAGGTCGCCGCCGCCACCGGCAGCAACTCGAAATTGCCGAGATGGCCGGTGAAAACGATATGCGGCTTCCGTTCACCTGCGATCTCGACGAAATGCTCTGTTCCCTTGACCTCGACGCGGCCGGGCTTGCTGGCCGCAGGATCGTAATCGAACAGGGCGTCGAGAAAGATGTATTCGGCGGCAAGACGGGCCATGTTGCCCCACATGTCGGAGGCGATCGCCTGGATTTCGGCTTCGCCCTTTTCCGGATAGGCCTTGCGCAGATTGTCGACGGCGACCTGATGGCGTCCCACCCAGGGGCCGATGCGGCGTGCGACGCGGTCGGCGAAATTCAGCGCACTGTCGGCCGGTAGCAGACGCAGGATCGAGATGATCATCATCGCCGCGCGCGCAACCAGCCAGTAGTTGAACTGGCGCAACTGCCTGCCGTAGCGAAATTTGAGATCCCGGCGAAACTTCTTGAACACAGAGGTCAAGGCTCTAGCCGACGCGCAGGATGATCTTACCGAACACGTCGCGGCCTTCCATGCGCTTCAGCGCGGCATCGATACCGTCGAAGTCGACTTCGGTGTCGATGACGGGTGCGACCTGTCCTGCCGCCATCTTCTGCATGGCGTTGGCCATGTTCTCCATGCGACAACCGAAGGAGCCGAGCAGTTTCAGTTGCTGCTGGAACAGCTGCATCAGGTTGATCTGCGTCGACACGCCGGAGGTCGAACCGCAGGTCACAAGGCGGCCGCCACGCTTCAGGCACAGCATCGAGGCGGCAAAAGTATCGGCGCCGACATGCTCGAAGACGACGTCAACGCCCTTCTTCTTGGTCAGCTTGCGCACGACTCCCTCGAAACGATCGTCACGGTAGTTGATGACATGGTCGGCGCCGAGCGCCTTGGCCTTGTCGATCTTGTCGTTCGAACCGACCGTGGTGATAACGGTGCAGCCCATCCGCTTCGCCAACTGGATAGCCGCCGAGCCGATGCCGGATCCGCCGGCATGGATGAGAATGGTCTCGCCGGGCTGCAGCCTGGCATTGTCGAACAGCATGTGCTCGACGGTGCCGAAGGTGACGGGCGCCACCGCGGCACCGACGTCGGTCACGCCGGGCGGTGCGGGGACCAGCAGGCGAGCCGGCAGGTTGATTTTCTCCTGCGCGAAGCCGTCGAGATGGAAACCGTGAACACCCGAAACATGCTCGCAAAGATTGTCTCGGCCTTCGCGGCAGGCTCGGCAAAGCCCGCAGGTGCGGGCACCATAGATCGACACCAATTGTCCGGGCAGCAGGCTGGAAACACCGGGGCCGACCGCTTCGACCTCGCCCGAAGCTTCCGCGCCGACGACCAGGGGAAGCTTGCGCTTGGCGAAGGCCATGCCGCGCCAGCCCCAGACGTCGATGTGGTTCAGCGCCACCGCCTTGATGCGCAGCGTGACTTCGCCGAGTGCCGGCGGTGGGGGAGGCGGCAGGTCCACCGTTTCAAGACGGCGGTCCTCGATAAGTTGCAATGCGCGCATGGGGCCTGTCGGTTCAGTCTGGCTGAAAAAGGTCGCTTAGACCGGTTCCCGCGCCATGACAAGGCAAGTGTTCTGGCCGCCGAAGCCGAAGGAGTTCGACAGAACCGTGCGAACCTCGGCATTGCGCTTCTTGTTCGGCACCACGTCGAGCACGATCGCGGGGTCCGGATTGTCGTAGTTGATGGTCGGCGGAATGACGCTTTCGCGCATCGTCATCAGCGAGAACGCCGCTTCGACTGCGCCCGCCGCCGACAAGGTGTGGCCGATCATCGACTTGTTCGACGAGACCGGCATCGAGCCGATCCGCTCGCCGAACACCGTCGACAGCGCCAGGTGTTCCATCTTGTCGTTTTCTGGTGTCGACGTGCCATGGGCGTTGACATAGTCGATCTCGGCTTCCCTCAGGCCGGCATCGGCGAGGGCAGTGCGAACCGCGGCGATGGCCGGCGAAGCGTCGGGCTTCGAACGGGTGCGATGGAAGTCGTCAGCCTTCTCGCCGCAACCGCCCAGGATACCGAGGATGGTCGCGCCGCGAGACAATGCCGCTTCGAGCGATTCCAACACGAGCGCCCCGGATCCCTCGGCCAGCACGAAGCCGTCGCGGTCCTTGGAGAAAGGCTTCGATGCCTTTTCGGGAATGTCGTTGTGCGTGGAGAGCGCCGAAAGCAATGAGAATCGGATCAGTGCCTCGGCGGTGGCAGAGCCATCGGCGCCGATCGACAGCGCGCGTTCGCATTCGCCGCGTCTAATCGCCTCGACACCGAGCTGAATCGCGGTGGCACCCGAAGCGCAAGCCGTCGACAGGGTGATCGGCAGGCCGCGTGTGCCGAGGCGTTCGGCAAGGCGGTCGGCAATCGAACCGAACTGAGTCGTCTCGAAGATATCCAGCTCTTTCAAGCTGCGCGCCACCCGAAGCAGTTTTTCGGCGGCGGTGTCATCTTTGTCCTTGCCGGAATTGTAGAGCGAGAAGCGCTCGGCCCAATCGAGTTCGACCGGTGGCGAGGCGAGGAAGAGCGGTCCGCCGAAATCGCTGGAATCAAGACCGGCTTCGGCCACCGCTTCAAGGCCCGCAAGCTCGGCCAACTTGTATGTGAGGGGGCTGGCGCCCTGCGAACTCGACGGCAGGAAATCGACCATGCCGGAGATGCGGGTGTTCAGTTGATCGATCGGAAAGCGCGTGATCGGGTGGATGCCTGACTTTCCCGAGGTCAACGCCGCCCAATTGTCTGTCTTGCCGACACCAAGCGAGGTCACCACGCCGATGCCGGTGACGGCGACAATCGGCCTGCCCATGTGATCGTTCAGATTGGCCATCCGGGAGTTCTCGACTTCTTATCGTTGCAGCATGGATTGCGGAGCGCCGTCTCAGGCGGTGTTGACCAGCGCCATGCCCTCGAATTGGTGATAGCCGACCGCCGTTGCAAGGACAGTTGCGGGAACGCCTTCGAACGGCTTCTCGGCTGCGGCATCAAAAACAGGATAGGCGGCCCTGCGGTGGACAGCGAGAGCCGCCAGCGCTACGGCGAAGGGAAACTGTGCTTCCTTCATGTGTCCGGTCAGCGTCGAGAAACCGCGCGCTGATATCGCCGGATTGGCATCGAGTGCTGCTTTCTCGGCTGATGTCGCGGCATGGGCGCCCGATGCGCCCGACAGGGCCAGCAATTTGCCGTTCGGCAATACAGCCTGCTTGAGCAGCGCGGCGATCGCCATATCGAGTTCTCCTCGCTGCCGCCTGGCGCGGCCGGAGACCACCGGCCCGAGCTCGGCATAGATTTTGCGCCCACGGCTTATCGCGTGTTCGCGCTGCTCCAGCACCAGGAAAGCGCCGCCAGACCCGGTCACGACGCCGCCGCCCTCGCCACCCTGTCTTTGCCAGACGGGTTTCCACGGGCCGCGATGCAAATAGCCGGCAAGCTCATAGCCCAGCAGCATGTCGGAATGTTCGGTCTGGAAGGCGCCGCCGACCAGGATGTGCGTCGACTGGCCGGAACGGATGCGTGCGGCGGCGGTCTCGACGGCGGCGACGCCGGCACCTTCCTCACCCATGAAAGTTCTGGACGATCCCGTCACCTTGTGGACGATGGAGATGTTGCCGGCGAGCAGGTTGGAGAGTTGGGCCAGGAACAAAGTAGGCCGCAATTCGGTGGTCAGCTTCTCGTTGAGCAGCACGTCGCGGTCGTTGCGGCTTTCCGAAGCGGCGAGAATGGCAGCATCGACCGCCTCGTCGCGCTCGCCGCCACCGGCGGCGACGACCATGTCCATGGTTGTGCAGAGTTCGTCATTGCCCTTGATGCCGGCGTCGTCCAGTGCAAGTCCCGCGGCATAGGTGCCAAGCCTCTGCCAGGTTTCCATCTGGCGCTGGTCGCCACGCTTGGCGATCTGCAGGTTCCAGTCAATCTCCGGCAAAGGATGGATAGTGTAGGGCGAAAAGCGCGCGGTTTCGAGCACCGGTTCCAGGCCCGGCTGCGCGAGCTTCTGCCAATGGGCGTCCGGACCTTCCCCCAAGGAGGAGACCAGGCCGATACCAGTGATGATGACGTCGCGGGGGCTGCTCATGGGCGGCTTTGTGGGTCAGGCGGCAGAGCGCGTCAAGGCGCGCGCTCAACTGACGTCAGGCGGTTTTGGCGGCGACCAGTGCGTCGATCTTGGCGCACAAGTTCTTCATGACGAAGTAATCGTCGGTCGAAGCCTTGCCGTCATTGACCTCCTGGGTCCACTTTTCAAGCGGCACCTTGATGCCGAATTCCTTGTCGATGGCGAAGACGATATCGAGGAAATCGAGGCTGTCGATGCCGAGATCGTCGATCGTGTGGCTCTCCGGGGTGATGGTGTCGAGATCGATCTCGCTGGTGTCGGCAATGATCTTGGCGACTTTGTCGAACGTGCTGGACAAGGGCTTTTCCTTCGGTTGCGGGCGGAATCTGTCCGCATCTAGTTTCGGCGCTGTCTAATCGGTTTTTCCCGGCAGGAAAAGGCCTCATACGCCGGGCGCAGATGAGAACCCGCTCTGCAAAGGCAAGAAGGGCCCCCGGCTGACCGGCGGCCCTTCCCCTGACGTAACGTCAGCTATTGTTTCGATGCAGGTCGCTTTCCCAAGCAGGAACCAGTCTTGGGCGGCATGCATCAGCTGTCGCGGAGCTTGACCAGGTCGTTGAGCAGTCCGCCCGTACCGTTGTGGACGGTCAGCCGCTCGACCTTGTCGGCGATGGTTTCCAGAGCCTCGAGCTCCTTCAGCCGCAGCATTACCGGGTTTTCCGCCATCACCCTGGCCGTGTTGAGCAGCGAACGCGTGGCGTTCGTCTCCTCGCGGCGACGGATGATGTTGGCCTCGGCCTGCTTTTCGGCCGACACCACCTGGTTGAGGATCTCGCGCATCTCGCCCGGCAGGATGACATCCTTGAGAGCGATATCGCTGACCTCCACTCCGATCTCGGCCATATCGGCGCGAACCTTGGCCGCCGCCTCCTCGTCGATCGTCACCTTCTTTTCAAGGATCTGGTCGAGCGTCAGCGCGCCAAGCGTCTTGCGGAAGGCGTACTGCAGGGCGCGGTAGAGGGCTTCGGAGAAGTCCTTCACCATGCTCACCGCCTTGACCGGGTCGATGACCCGGTATTCGGCTGATATGTTGACGCGGATCGTCACGCGATCCTTGGTCAGCACTTCCTGCCCGGCAACATCGAGCGACTGGCGCTTGAGGTCGACGACCTTGATCTGCACCATGCGTCCGACGTTCCAGAAGCCATGCACGCCCGCCGTCAGCGTCCTGACCTGGACACCGTCGATGAACAGCAGTCCGGCCTGACCGTCGACGACCGGATGGACGGACATCAATTCCGTCTTCCGGGCCTGGCCGAGCCGGCGCATGACCGCCGCATCGATCGCGAGGTCGACCGATGTGTCGATCAGCGTCACCTTCCACGGACCGGCATCCGTCCACAGCACCAGCTTGCGATCCGGCGCCAGAACGGCGTGCAAATTGCCGTCACGCTCGATGACGGCGACATCCGTGCGCCCGGTACGAACGACGGTGAAATGACGCGCGGCCACATCCGGGAGCTTGTCGAACAACGCCTTCTCGTACGCCGAAACGAATTCCGGGTTCTTCAGATCGTGCCGGGACACTTCGAGGCTGCCGCGCCGGTTGGCGAGCCAATGTTCGCCCGGCATCAGGACAGCCTTGATCTCACCCTTGTGCAGGGTGAGGGCACGTTCGTTTTCCCTTACGAGGACGCGCTCGCGTCCAAGAACCTTGTCGAGAACAGTCATTGTCTTACTCCTGTCGGGCATGGCCCCATGCGAGGCGTCAAGTCATGCGTCGATCTTCCCTTCGTTTCTCGTTTCACATCGTCTTGCGTCATCGTCCGGGCACGAATGATCCGGGGACTGGTGGCATCAATCCGCGGCGGGCCTGCGAGAGCGGATCGCGGGGCAGCGAAGCGGGCGCCGGAGGCCTTGGCCTCCCTTGCCGGCGACACTGCGCCTTGATCGTCACCGCGGGCCTGGCCGCGAGCCGATGGCGAAGACTCTCGGGATGGTCCGTGCCCGAGGGCCTGGGCCATCCGTCCAGTCTTTCGCGTTCCAGTCCCCGGACCGTTTTCAGATAACACCTGGTAGGGTGCTGGCTTATCAGGCCAATGGAGAAGGAATCGAACCTTCGACAGTCAGATTAACAATCTGATGCTCTTCCAGCTGAGCTATCCGTGGTGCAGACGACGGGACTCGAACCCACAACCTCCGGATAAAGTCCGGCGCTCTCCCAGTTGAGCTACATCCGCGATCCCAATCCCCAAAGCGGCGCCGTATACAGGGCGGCAAAGCCGCCTGCACGGGCGGAGACGAAAGCTCCAACCGTTGTGCTCGCTTCGGTTCTCGTGACCGGGAGCGCGCCTATAGCCCCTGCGACGGGTTGTCGCAAGCGGCATTGTCGCGGCCAATTTGCGGCTTCTTTCAATGGTGGCATTTCGGCAACACCGATCCAATGCTGAAGGGAGCGTCGGAACTTCAGAAGGTGACGCGGCCGAGCACGCGCAGGCCATCGCCTTGCGGTTCGACGACCACGGCCTCGCCTTCGCGGGGCGAAACGCCGGTCAGAGCCACGATGTCTTCCAGATGGGTGACCATGACCAGATTGTCGGAGCCGGAATAGGCACGGATTTCCTTGATGATGGCCGCGATCTGCGCCGCCTTCTGGGTCTCATCGCCTTTCAGGAGATCAAGCGGCGCGAAGAGCTCCGGCTCGGCCTCGAAAGCGGTGCGCGCGGTGTCCAGACAACGGCAGTAGCGGCTCGACAGCACGCGCTCGATGGGTGCCGCGCGTGCCGCAAACAAGGCGCCGATCTTGCTCGCCTGCTGCTTGCCGCGCGCCGACAGGTTCATCTGGGTAGCGCAGTTGTCGATGTCGAAATTGGCCGGATCGGTGGTGCCGGTGACCATGGCATGGCGCAGCAGCACGACATGGCCGCCATCGCGCAACAGCGCCCAGCCTGCATCGGTAGCGTGAGCCACGCGGGGAACAACCAGCAGGAATAACGCCAAGGCAAATCGAATCATCCGCTATCCTTCTCCGGTTCCCGGCAAAGGGTTCCGGTGACAGGACATATAGGGACGTAAAGCCAGCCGAAAGACAAGGCGCGGTCGGGCGAAGCCCTACTTCTTGGCCATCTGCTTCTTCGCCAGATTGATTTTCTGGTCGGTCAACGAAATGGGCATCGTGTAGCCGGCTTCGGTAAACCCCCGCTTGGCGTTCTCGAAGAATTCGATGGCTTTCAGATATTCCAGCTTACCCGCGCCGTAACTGGCGTGGTTCCAATGGACGTCGCCGAGGTTGTTCTGTTCGAACGCCCACTGCAAGGGCTGACTCTCGCGGGTGAATACCTTCAGCGTCGCCGTGAAGGCGGCCTCCGCGTCATTGAGGTATTTGTCCGTGCGTTCGAGATTGCCGAGGTTGAGCAGACTCATGCCTATGCCGTTCTGGGCGTTGGCCCAATCGATGGGGGCGGCTTCGATAGTCAGCACCTCAAGCGCTGCGCGCCGGGCCGCGATTGAATCCTGCAGGGTTTTGGAATTGGCATCGCTCATGCTCAGCCAGTGCAGCGCCGACCCGAGACCGGCCTCACTCAGCGCCCATTGCCGCGGGTTCGTCTCGCGCTTGTACTCGCGCAACGCATCGCGATAGGCGGCGATGGCCTCGCCGTAATGTTCGGGCTTGTCCGTGACGCTGCCGAGAAGCTGCAGCGTGTTGCCGAGATTGTAGTGGCTCATCGCCCAGTCGAGGGGGAATTTTCGCCTGACATAGACCTGCCGCGCGGCCTGGAAGGCGTTCACCGATTGCTCGAGCTTGGCTGCGTCGCGGGTGCGCTGGCCAAGCGTCTGGTAGATCGAGCCGAGATTGTTCTGCGCCGACGCCCAGTCCATCGGGAAACGCTGCCGGGTAAACACCGTCAGAGCATCGTCATAGGCCGCCGCTGCCTCTTCGAGTGCGCTGGTTCCCATATCGAAGCGGGCGACACCGCTCAGTGCGTTGCCGAGATTCAGCCGGCTGGTTGCCCACGACACCGGGAAGGTTTCGCGGGTTCGCACCTCGAGCGCGGCACGGAATGCATCGGCCGCCTTGTTGATCGTTGCGTTGTCGTTGAGCTGGATGCCAAGCGACACAAGCGTGTTGCCGAGATTGTTCTCGACCATCGCCCATTCCACCGGCGCTTTTTTGCGGGTGTATTCCTCGAGCGCGAGCCGGTAGGCGGCTTCGGCTTGCGTCAGATGCTCGCTAGTGGGTTCGCGTTCGGAAAGCGCATAGAGCGCCAGACCGAGATTGTTTTGCGAAGCCGCCCAGTCGAGCGGCACCTTGTCGCGCGGGTGCTTCTCGAGTGTGGCGCGCATCGCCACCACCGCTTCATTCAGGCGCTTCGGATCGCTCTCGCGTTCGCCGACTTTCAACAGCACATTGGCCAGGTTGTTCTGCGCGGCGGCCCAGTTGAGATCGTCCTTCTCGCGCTCGAACACGACAAGGGAATCGCGAAAGATCCGTGCTGCCTCTTCAAGGCGCGCGGTCTCCGTCTCGCGCTCGCCGATGGTCTGCAGCACCACCGCCATGTTGTTGCGGGTGATCGCCCAGTCGCGATTCTGTTCGCCATTGGGGATGAAGTTCAGGATGACGCGATAGGAGTCGATGGAGTGCTGCAGCGCATCGAGGTCACCGGTGGCGTAGCCGTAAGCGTTCAGCGCCTCGGCTTCCTGGTTCTTGTAGTTCCAGCGCAGCTTGTCGTCCCATTTTTCCGTCAGCGAAAACGCCTTGGCATAGTCGCCGGCGGCGGATTTGTAGTCGAAGACAAGTGCCGAGGCACCGGCGCGCCTGGCGTAGATCGCGGCATCGGCAAGACGCTTCTGCTTGACGAGATCCTCGGCCTCATCAACCGCATCGTTGGTCTGCTCGACCCGGCCGACGGCGTCGTCGAGGAATTTCCGCGCCGTCACGATGGCGCCCTGGCCGATCGCCTTGTCGGCGGAGGCGACCAGCCGTTTGATCTCCGGATCGTCGGTGCGCAGCGCGGCGCGCTCGGACATCATCTTCTTCAGGCGTTCGGCCTGGGCGTCGAGCACCTTTTGCAGGTCGGTCGGATCTTCGGGGATTTTTTCCGTGCCTAGCGCCTTCAGGACGCCATAGAGCGCGTCGAGCGGCACGTCTTCCTGCAGCGAGGCCAGTTCCACCTGTGCCCGTTTCGGGTCGGGTAGCTCGGAAATCGTCAACAGCAGCTGGCGTCGTTCGCCGGTGATCAGCCCGTCGTCGCCGGTCGGTTCCGCTGGTGCGACGCCGAATAGAGCAGCCGGCGTAGGCTTTCATTGACCCAGGGACGCTGTTTTGCCTTGGTGTCGAGATAGACCTCTTCGGTCACCATGCGCATGACCGAGCCGAACTCGGTGCCCTTCATCGCCGCGAGGTGGCGCAGCAGGGCGGCCGCGTAGGGGCTGTTTTCGCCGGCGGCGCCATCGAGCGCCGGACGGCCCGGCTCGGCGGCAAAGCCGACCACCGTGCCCAGGCTTTCGTCGGCCGTCGGCGCATTGCCGAGCGCCTTGGCGCCGCGCACCGGCTCCAGGCCGCCGGCACCGATCGGCGAGGCGGAGGCGGTCGGGGCGTGCCGCACCGCGGCGCCCGCGGGAAACGGGTTAGTGCGGCATGCATCGAGCAGCACGATCGTCACCGGCACGGTCGTTTTCAGCGCGTCCATGACGGCGGATATCGGCACCAATGCCTTGTCGGCATCTCTGAGTGACGACACGTCGGCATCGACCGGAACCAGATAGTTCTCGCCGCCGGCCTCGATGCCGTGACCGGAATAATAGATGAAGGCGACATCTGCACCTTCGGCATCTTCCGTGAAACGCTCCAGGTCGCGCTTCAGCTTGGCGGCGTCGCGATCGGTGACGCTGCGGGCGTCGAAGCCGAGATCAGTCAGCATCTTGGCCATGTCGCGGGCGTCATTGGCCGGGTTGGGGAGGGGGGCGATGTGCTCGTATTTCGACTGGCCGATGATCAGCGCCACGCCCTTGAGGTTCTTGGTTTCCGCGGCCTGAGCCATACCAATCCCGAGGCAAAGCAGCGCGGCGACGAGAGCTGCCAACCGTCGGACAAGATTGCCGTTCCAAGTGCCGACAAAGGCCATTTGTCGTTTCATCCGCCCGATGCTTCAAACCCTCTATAAGCCTGCCAGCCGACGATGATCAAATTCGGGCGCGATTGCGCCGCGACCATGGCTCGCCTATCACGGGAAAAATGTCTCCGCTCACCGAAACCGTCCTTTTTGTCTTCAGTCTTGTCGCGCTCGGCTATCTCGCCGGGTTTACCGGCTATCTGAAGCCGGCGAGCGGCGAGGGCATAGCCGATTTTGCGGTGAGCGTAGCGATGCCGCTGCTGTTGTTCCAGACCATGGTGAACGCGGATTTCCACGGAGTGGCACCTTGGTCGCTGTGGGGAGCCTATTTCGCGGCCGTGGCAATCACCTGGGCCGCCGGGCATCTCGTCACCACGCGGATATTCGGGCGAGATGCACGCGCCGGCGTCGTCGGCGGAGTTTCGTCGGCCTTTTCCAATATCGTGCTGCTCGGCGCCCCCTTTATCCTCGGCATATTCGGAGCGGATGGTTTCGAGGTACTGTCGTTGCTGGTGTCAGTGCATCTGCCGATCATGCTGATGGCCTCGATCGTGTTGTTCGAAGCCTTCGGCCGCGCCAGCGGCGAGCCGGTGCATCCGTTGCGCATTATCCATAGCTTCCTCAAGCGGCTTTTCATGAATCCGTTGATCATCGGCATTCTGGCAGGACTTGCATGGCGCATCACAGGTGCGCCGCTGCCTGATGTCGCCATGCGCCTGGTCGATGCATTGGCCGGTACGGCGGGGCCGGTGGCGTTGTTCGCCATGGGGCTCAGCCTGCGCCGCTTCGGCATTTCGGGCAATATCAGGCCGGCGCTGGTGCTTTCGGCGTTGAAGCTGTTCCTGATGCCGGCGTTGGTCCTCGCCTTCGTCTGGCTGCTCGGCCTGCCGCCCTTGACGGCCAAGGTGGCGGTGATGGTTGCCGCGATGCCATCCGGCGTCAATTCCTATCTGATCGCGGTGCAGTTCAACACGGGCCAGGCGTTGGCGTCGAACCAGATGACCATCGCGACCGCCTGCGCCGCCATCACCACCGCTTTCTGGCTGACGGTGGTGCTCCACGTTTTCTGATACGATGTGTGCCGATTTTCGGGCGATGCCCGCCTGCGATCGGCATCTCATAAGCGAGCCTGCTCTCGCCTCCGACTGGCCCAACCCCTATATGCCATGTAGCGATTGCTTGCGGGCCTTGCCCTAGGTAAAGAGCAATGGCTCCGGCGTTCGGGCTTCAGTCCATGGCGCGCGCTCACCGAAGACTTCACAGACCGGCCGTCAGTGCCGAACGGAGGATAGACCATGCTTCAGAAAACCAGCCATTTCATGCGGCAGGCCAATCTCATCAACGGCGAATGGGTGCAGGCCGACAGCGGCCAGACGGTCGACGTCAACAATCCGGCCACCGGCCTCAAGATCGGCACTGTACCGAAGTCGGGCAAGGCCGAGACCCGCCGCGCCATCGAAGCCGCCGCAGAAGCTTTCAAGAGCTGGCGCAAGACGACTGCGCTCGAGCGCTCGAAACTGCTGCGCAAGTTGCACGACGCGATGATGGACAACCAGGACGTGCTGGCCGAGTTGCTGACCATCGAGCAGGGAAAGTCGCTGTTCGAATCGAAGGGCGAGATTGGCTCGGCCGCGTCCTATGTCCTGTGGTTCGCCGAGGAAGGTCGCCGCACCTATGGCGACGTGGTACCATCGCCGTGGGCGGACCGCCGCATCCTGG
>NZ_JAMYOR010000045.1:0-54600 GCF_040319965.1 Mesorhizobium sp. M0830
TGCGCGGAAGCGGCGGCAGGCAACAGCAGGCCGGCGGCCAACAGCGTAGCCAGGGATGCGCGCGCTCGCATGATGGACGTCGCCAGGGATGCGGTTGCAACTCCAGCGGACATGAGGGGGTTGCGTGTCGTGGCTTGTGAATGGTTCATCGGATGGCCTCTGCGAAACGTTGAGGGGAGGAGCTTTGCTGCGGGCCGGAGGCTTCCGGCAGGACCAGCCGCTCGACAGCAACAGCGGTGGCTGGGCAGGGAGGGAGAGGATGCAGGTGATGACTTGTCCTTCGTTGCGACGGCGATGATCCAATCGTGGCGGCAGCGCGGCAGTCCTGATCGTGGGACGGGTTTCGGTCAAGCCGGCAAGGATCGTAGTCCGGTCGGAGGGTTCGTCTCAGGCACCGGCGCCGGGGCAAGGTGCTTGGCCATGTCGATGAGCGGCAGCCTGATGACAGCGCGAAGGCCCCCGCTCCGGTTCTCCAGCACGATATCGCCGCCGTGGTGACGGGCGATGGCGCGGGCGATTGATAGGCCGAGCCCGACGCCGCCGGTCTCCCGGTTGCGCGACTGCTCCATGCGGAAGAAGGGAGCGAACACCTGTTCCATGTTGCCTGGCGGAATGCCGGGTCCTGCGTCCTCGACCACGATGTCCAGGCTATCGGCACTCCGCACCAGGCTCACCCTTGCCTGTTCGCCATAGCGGACGGCATTCTCGACGAGGTTGCGGATCGCCCTGCGCAGGGAGTCCGGCCGGCCGCGGTACAGCACCTTGGGTCCATCGGCGACGGTGATGTCTTGGCCGAGCTCAGCGAGATCGTCGCAGAGGCTGCCGACCAGCGCCGAAAGATCGACGGTTCGCGTCTCCTCTACCGTGGCGTCCTCGCGCGCGAATGCGAGCGCCGCTTCCGTCATCGTCTGGATCTCCTCGATGGTCAACTGCTTCGACCATGGCGATATGACCTCGATCTGGGGTGGGTACAAGCAGACGGGCAACGGGCGCGACAAGTGCCTTGAGGCGCTATCACAGTACACGCAGACAAAGTCGGTGTGGGTGAATCTCGGCGGCTGATACCTTGGAAGGCCGTCGAGCCCTGCGGGCCCCGGCGGCTCTCTTCTCGCCTCGCGTTGATGTGGCATCCTTCCAATCGCGCGAGGTCGCATTCGCCGGAAATCGGCAGCAGGGCGAGCGACCGGGAATGGAATACTACAGTGATGTTTTTTCTGGAGAGAGGGCGGGTCGCGGCCTGGATGCTAAGTCAATAGCTTCAGCTTCGCCAATTCCCGTCATACACAGCAGCCGAATTACCGTTTCCTGGGTGACGGAGGTGGTTAGCTCCTCCTTCGCGAAAGCAAGGCTCACGCCCACAATGGCAAAAGTCGCCATTTTCCAGGTGAGTTTTGCGTCTTCCCTTGCCGGTGGAAGTCGCCTGGTTCGACCACCCAACTTGACGAGCGTCATGCGGCGAGATCATGCTGACGAACAGAGAGACTTTGACTGTCTCCTCCATTTTCTTCCGCTCCTAGGACGTTGTCGGTCATGACGCGAGCGACCGCGACGCCGAGGCTTGCGCAAGGGAAACAGCTTCCGCGGACGGGCCTACCAAAAAAATTTAGTGAAAGGCGCGGACGTGCGCACCCGGAGTCGCCCCCCGAGGACAGCCTTGCCGATTCGACAGAGGCAGCGTCAGGAGAAAATCAGTTGGGACGCAAGGACAGCCGCGCGATGTTCCAAGCCTGCTCGACATGGTGCCGGGCGGCGGCTTGCGCCTTGTCGGCCTCACGTGCCCTTACCGCGTTCATGATATCTTCCATCTCGGCGATCGCGGGACCGCGCCGGTTGGCCGAGGCGATCGTCATTGATCGCAATTGATTGATGCGCACGTTCAATCCTTGCACGATTTCCCAGGCGATCAGCTTGCCTGCGGCAACAAACAAATTCTCGTAAAAGCGCGATGTTGCCCGCATCACCTCGACGGGGATGCTTGAGGCCCATGCCTTGAGCAGGTCCTCATACGCGCGTTCGAGACCTTCAATCTGTTCGCTGGTTGCGGTGAGGGCGCAGGCACGCGCCGCGATCCCCTCAAGCAAGGCACGCAACTCATAGATCTCCTCCGTACGGTTGAGGTCGGGTCGCGCTACCGCCGGCCCGTGCCCTGGAATCATCTGGACAAGGCCCTCGGTCTCCAACTGACGCAGCACTTCTCGAACCACGGAACGACTGACGCCGAGTTGGTCGCAAAGCGGCCGTTCGACAAGCCTTTCACCTGGCTGGAACCGAAAATCCATGATCGCCTCGCGCATGCGTTCCAGCGCCAGGGTCCGAAGCGTTTTTGTCGAGCGCTCGATGCGAAGTGTATCGTCCATGGATTGGTCCTTTCACGAATGACGAAACCAGATTCGAATGCCTGTTGACAAGGCGCTTTGGCCGATAATAGTATGGTATACCATATTATGGAATGTGAGTTCAACCTTGGTCAGTTTCCAGAGGACCTCTATGAGCCCTGCTATTCGGAAGATAGTGACCCATGTCGAGACCACTCTGATCGAGGGTGGCAAGGCGGCACCCAGGCCCCTGCGCCTAATAGGCGTCGCTGCTGTCTTGGACAACCCGTGGGCAGGCAAGGGGTTTACCGATGACCTTTCGCCCGCGATACGGGCCTATGCGCCGGTGCTTGGCGAGTTGCTTACCCGTGAGATTCTTGCCGTCGCCGGTTCCGGCGAGGCGATCGAGGGGTACGGCAAGGCTGCCATCTGCGGCACCTCAGGCGAGATCGAACACGCCTCGGCGCTGATCCACACCCTGCATTTCGGCAACCACTATCGCCGTGCCGTTGGCGCCAAGACCTATCTCGCCTTCACCAATCTGCGTGGCGGGCCGAACACGCCAATCATGATCCCGCTGATGGACAAGAACGACGAAGGCCGCCGCTCCCACTATCTGACCGTGCATTTCCAGATCGGCGACGCGCCGGCGCCGGACGAACTGGTGGTGGCGCTCGGCGCTTCCATTGGCGGACGTCCGCACCACCGCATCGGCGACCGCTATCAGGATCTGAAGGAGGTCGGTGATCTGCATGGCTGACGCCGCCGCCCTTGCATGGGTCCGGGACACGGCTCCGGACGGAACCGGCTTCATCCGTGCCGGCTCCGGCGCGCCGGTTCTGCTCATCCACGGCGTCGGCATGAATGCCGGGATCTGGCAGGCGCAGATCGAGCTGATGCAGGATCGCCGCGAGCTGATCGCCATCGATATGCTCGGCCATGGAAATTCGCCGCTGCCGCCGGAAAACTCCAACCTGTCCGACTTTGCCGACCAGGCGATCCGCTTGCTCGATCACCTCGGTCTCGCCTCTGTTTCGATCGTCGGCCACTCCATGGGGGCGCTGGTCGCTCTCGAAATCGCCCTTCGCGCACCGTCGCGTGTCGACTCCGTCATCTGCCTCAACGGCGTGTTCCGTCGTCCTGAGGCATTGGCGCAGGCGGTGCGCGAACGCGCGGCAGCACTCGGCTCTCATGGCGATCCTTCGGCCATCGCCGCAACGCTTGCCCGCTGGTTCGGCGACCCGCTGCCGGCCACCCTTGCCAGTGCAGCCGCAACGGCACGCACGGCGCTTGAAGGCGTCAGCGCTCAGGGCTACGCGCGCACCTATCGCCTGTTTGCCCGCGCCGATACCGAGCATGTCGACCGCCTGGCCGAGCTCGCAGCGCCGGCACTGTTCATGACCGGATCGGAAGACAGGAATTCCACGCCGGCCATGTCGGCGGCGATGGCCCGACTGGCACCGCACGGGCAATGTCTCGTTCTCAGCGGCGAAAGACACATGATGACAATCGCTTCGCCGGAAAAAGTGACTGAACACATGATGGCGTTTCTCGATGCGGAGAAAGACGCTGCCATTAGGCCGGAGACGGCTGCTGCATTTGACGCCGGCGAATTCAGGCGGGCGCTCGGCTCGTTCCTGACCGGTGTCACCATCGTCACCACGGTCAGTGCGGAGGGCGAGCCACGCGGCTTCACCGCCAACTCCTTCACCTCGGTCTCGCTCGATCCGCCGCTGGTGCTTGTGTGCATCGCCAAGAAGGCGTTGGGGCACAGCGCCTTTTCGACCTCAAGAGGTTTCGCCATCAACATCCTGTCGGAGAGCCAGAAGGCAGAATCCGGCATCTTCGCCTCCAAGGCCGCCGATAAATTCGCTTCTGTTGCCTGGCAGTCCGGGCAAACCGGCAATCCGCTGATCGACGGTTCCGTCGCCGTATTCGATTGCGGCATGGAGCAACTGGTCGACGCAGGTGACCATTCGATCCTGATCGGCCGCGTTCGCGACTTCACCCACAATGGCGCGCAGCCGCTTGGCTATTGCCGCGGCACCTATGTCACACCGGCCTCAGCCAGGAGGCGCTGGCGGCAGCACCTCATGGGGCCGAAGTTGGTGCCATTCTCGAGAATGAAGGCCGCGTGCTGTTCTTCGAAACACCGGGCGGTTTCCACGAATTGCCGGCGGGTCGCGGGCTGGGCTCGCCGAAGGACGCTCGCAGCCTCAAGGGATGCCTCGCCGCCAAGGCTGTCGACGCACAGCTCGGCTTCCTGTTTGCGGTGTGGGACGACGCGGCCGATCCGTCGCGCTCACACGTCTACTACCGGGGAACGGTTACCGCACCCAATCCCAGCGATCGCCAGACGCGGCTTGTCGAGATCGACGATATCGCCGATCTGAAGATCGCCGATCCGGCGGTTCGTTCCATGCTGACCCGCTATATCAGTGAACGCACGGAAGATGCTTTCGGTGTCTATGTCGGCAACGAGGTCGAAGGCGAAGTCCGGCCGCTCGCCAGGGCCGCGTCGTCCCAAGCTCTTACTGGTCGCAGGTGATGCCAATGAAATTTTCGCTGTTCGTCCACATGGAGCGCTCGGATCTGGCGAAGCCGCATTCCGAGCTTGTTGCCGAACTGGAGGAACTTGTCGTGCTGGCCGACAAGGCCGGCTTCGAGACCGCCTGGATCGGTGAGCATCACGGGATGGAATTCACCATCTCGCCCAACCCTTTCATCACCATCGCCTATTTGGGCGCCAAGACGAGCACGATCCGGCTCGGCACCGGAACCATCGTCGCGCCGTTTTGGCACCCGATCAAGCTTGCAGGCGAAGCGGCGATGGCCGACGTCATCACCGGCGGCCGGCTCGACATCGGCATTGCACGCGGCGCCTATGCATACGAATACCAGCGGCTTTTCCCCGGGCTCGAAGCCTGGGGCGCGGGTCAGCGCATGCGCGAAATGGTGCCGGCGATCCGTGGCCTGTGGGATGGCGATTTCGAACTCTCCGGCGAATTCTGGTCGTTCCCGTCGACCACCTCGTCGCCCAAACCGCTGCAAAAACCTTATCCGCCGATCTGGGTGGCGGCGCGTGACCCCAATTCGCACGACTTTGCGGTGGCCAATAAATGCAATGTCCAGGTGACGCCGCTCGCCTCCGGCGATGGCGAAGTGGTGAGCCTGATGGAGCGCTTCAACACGGCCTGTGCTGCTCATCCCGAAATAGCGCGACCCGAGATCATGCTCTTGATGCACACATTCGTCGCCGAGGACGCAGCCGACGCCGAGCGTCTGACGCAGGACCTGTCGCAATTCTATTGCCAGTTCGGCGCTTGGTTCCAGAACAAGAAGCCGGTGCGCCAGGGCGTGCTGGAAGAACTGACGGAGGGCGAGATTGCGGCCATGCCGCAATATGCACCGGACAAGATCCGGCAGCATCTTGTGATCGGCGAGGCAGACGAAGTGATCGCCAGGCTGAAGGCCTATGAGGCGCTCGGTTACGACCAGTATTCGATCTGGATCGACAGCGGCCTTTCGCATGAGCGCAAGAAGAAATCGCTGCAGCTGTTCATCGACAAAGTGATGCCGGCCTTCCAGGGACCGCGCGCGTGACGAGCACCGGCGAATTCAGGAACTACATAGACGGCCAGTTCGTGGAGGCCGCCTCGACCTTCGACAGCATCGACCCGTCGACCGGCACAACATGGGCAAAAATGCCCGCGGCTTCAGCCGCCGATGTCGACCGCGCCGTCGCGGCCGCACATCGGGCACTGCACTCCGGCCCATGGGCAGCGATGACCGCAACGGCGCGCGGCAAGCTTCTGGTGCGGCTCGGCGATCTGGTTGTCGCCAATGCCGACCGGCTGGCGGAACTCGAGACGCGCGACACCGGCAAGATCATCCGCGAGACGCGCGCCCAGATCGCCTATGTCGGCGACTACTACCGCTATTATGGCGGGCTGGCCGACAAGCACGAAGGCTCATTTGTCCCGATCGACAAGGCCGACATGGAAGTGACCATCCGACCCGAGCCGATCGGCGTCGTCGCGGCGGTCGTGCCGTGGAATTCGCAACTCTTCCTGTCCGCCGTCAAGCTCGGCCCGGCCTTGGCGGCCGGCTGCACTGTCGTCCTCAAGGCTTCGGAGGATGGCCCCGCCCCACTGCTGGCCTTTGCCGAACTCGTGCACGAGGCGGGCTTTCCCGCCGGCAGCGTGAACATCCTGACCGGCTTCGGCCATGATTGCGGCCACCGCCTGACCAGCCATCCGCTCATCGCCCGCGTTGCCTTCACAGGTGGTCCGGCAACCGCCCGCCAGATCGTCAGGAACACCGCGGAAAACCTTGCCTCCACGACGCTCGAACTGGGCGGCAAAAGCCCCGTCGTGGTGTTTGCCGATGCCGATCTCGACAGCGCCGCCAACGCGGTCGTCGCCGGTATCTTCGCCGCCACCGGCCAGAGCTGCGTCGCCGGCTCGCGCCTGCTGGTCGAGCGTTCAGTGAAGGACGAGTTCCTCGCCCGGCTCAAGCACAAGGCCGAGGCGATCCGGATCGGCGACCCGCAGGATCCCGAAACGGAAATGGGGCCGCTTGCCACATCGCGGCAGCGCGAATGGATCGAGAAGACCGTCGCCGAAAGCCTCACCAGTGGCGGCCGGCTGGTCACCGGCGGCAAGCGCCCCGAGGGCAAGGCGGACGGCTTCTACTACGCGCCGACGATCATCGAGGCATCAGACCAGAACCTTGCCTGCGTGCGCGAAGAGCTGTTCGGTCCGGTGCTGAGCGCGCTTGCCTTCGACAGCGAGGCTGAAGCGCTGTCGCTTGCCAACGACACCAGGTTCGGCCTCGCTTCCGGCGTGTTCACCACCAATCTCGCGAAAGCCCATCGCATGGCGCGCGGCATCCACGCCGGTGTGGTCTGGATCAACACCTATCGCGCCGTCTCGCCGCTGGTTCCGTTCGGCGGCTATGGCCAGTCAGGCCTTGGCCGCGAAGGCGGCATGGACGCGATCCGCGACTACACGCGTTCGAAATCGGTGTGGATACGCACCTCCGACGACCCAATTCCCGATCCTTTTGTCATGCGGTAGCCGCCGCGGACGGGGATTCGCGATCAAGGCGAAAACGCCGATCGCGAACAGCCAACAACGAAAACAAACAGAGGAGAACGACATGAAACTGATTTTCACCGGCATTGTTGCCGGACTGCTTGCAACGACGGCCGCCAAGGCCGAGGAAATGGTCTTCACCAGCTGGGGCGGAACAACCCAGGAAGCGCAGACCAAATCGTGGGCCGAGCCCTTCACCGCCGCATCCGGCATCAAGGTCCTGCAGGACGGGCCGACCGACTACGGCAAGCTGAAGGCCATGGTCGACGCCGGTAGCGTCAACTGGGATGTCGTCGACGTCGAGATGGATTTCGCCATCAAGGCGGCCAAGGACGGCCTGCTGGAGCCGATCGATTTCGCCGCTGTGCCGAAGGCCGATCTCGATCCGCGCTTCACCACCGACCATGCCGTCGGCAGCTTCTACTATTCCTTCGTGCTCGCCTGGAACAAGGGCGCGGTGTCAGGCGAACCGGCCGGCTGGGCCGACATGTTCGACACCAAGAAATTCCCGGGCAAGCGCACCTTCTACAAATGGTCGGCGCCCGGCGTCATCGAGATCGCCTTGCTCGCCGACGGCGTTCCCTCCGACAAGCTATATCCGCTCGATCTCGACCGCGCCTTCAAGAAACTCGACACCATCAAGTCTGACATCGTCTGGTGGAGCGGCGGCGCCGAGTCGCAGCAGCTGATCGCTTCCGGTGAGGCGGCGTTCGGCCAGCTGTGGAACGGCCGCGTCTTTGCGCTTCAGCACGACGAAGCCGATGTCGGTGTGTCCTGGAATCAGAACCTGACGGCAGCCGACGTCCTGGTGGTGCCGAAAGGCGCCAAGAACAAGGATGCGGCGATGAAGTTCCTGGCTGCGGCAAGCAGCCCGGCCGGCCAGGCGGAATTTGCCGCATCCAGCGGCTATGCGCCTGTTAACACCAAGGCCAAGGCCGAAATGGCGGCGGACGTCGTGAAGTCGCTGCCGGATGCCCATGTCGACGGGCAGATCAACCTCGACATGAACTACTGGGCCGAGCACCGCGACGAGATCGCCACGCGCTGGTATGCCTGGCAGGCGAAATAAGCCTGCCTCTTGAACAGCACGGGACGAGGCGGCCAGCACCGTCTCGTCCCATAGCCGGATCACTGCCATGTCGGTCGAAACACGCCAGAGCCTACCAGGATTCCGCATGCCGGCAGGCTTCAACAGCCTGCTGCCGGCGCTGGTCCTGATCGTGCTGTTCTTCGTCGTGCCGGTCTTGGCCCTGCTCTTGCGCAGTGTCACCGAGCCCGAACCCGGCCTGCAGAACTACGCAACGCTGCTGGGTGACGGCACCTATGCCAGGGTGTTCTTCAACACCTTCCTCGTCGCGGCGGTGGTCACCGCCGTTACCGTCGTCGTCGCCTTTCCAGTCGCCTGGATGCTGGCGATCATGCCCTCCGCGCTGGCCTCGATCATCTTCGGCGTCATCATCCTGTCGATGTGGACCAATCTGCTCACCCGCACATATGCCTGGATGGTGCTGCTGCAGCGCACCGGCGTCATCAACCGAGCGCTGCTCGCCATCGGCATCATCGACCAGCCGCTGCCGCTCATCAACAATCTCACCGGCGTGACCATCGGCATGGTCTACATCATGCTGCCGTTCATGATCCTGCCGCTGGTCGGCACCTTGCGGGCGATCGACCCGATGACGTTGCGTGCCGCAGCATTGTGCGGCGCCAGCCCCATCCAGGCATTCCGTCGCATCCTGCTGCCGCTGTCGCTGCCCGGCCTCGCCGCTGGCGGCCTGATGGTGTTCGTCATGTCGCTCGGCTATTTCGTCACCCCGGCACTGCTCGGCGGCACATCGAACATGATGCTGGCCGAAATGATCGCGCAGATGATCCAGTCGCTGCTCAATTGGGGGTTGGGCAGCGCCGCCGCCTTCATCCTGCTCGTCGTCACCATGGCGCTCTACGCATTGCAGCTGCGCCTTGTCGGCGCCAGGCGCATGACGGGAGGCATCTGAGATGCTGCTCGACTACGACCGCATGGGTTGGTTGAAAATTGCGCTGCTCGGCTTCACCGCCCTGGTCGCCGCTTTCTTGCTCCTGCCGGTGGTTTTCATTGTTCTGCTGTCGTTCGGCTCGTCGCGCTGGCTGGCCTTTCCGCCACCTGGCTGGACGCTGAAATGGTACCGGGAGCTGTTCGCCGACCCTTCCTGGCTGGAGGCGGCGCTGACCAGCGCCCGCATCGCCACGATGACGGCGATCCTTGCCGTGATGATCGGCCTGCTCGCCTCCTTTGCCCTGGTTCGCGGCCAGTTTCGCGGCCGCGAAATCCTTCGCGGTCTGCTGCTGACGCCGATGGTGTTGCCGGTCGTGGTGTTCGCCATCGCAATCTACGCCTTCTTCCTGCGCCTCGGTCTCGGCGGTACCAGCATCGGCTTCGTCATCGCCCACACGGTGCTGGCGCTGCCCTTCGCCATCATCCCGATCGCCACCGCACTTGAAGGCTTCGACAAATCGATCGAGGACGCGGCCATCGTCTGCGGCGCCAGCCCGTTCGAGGCCAGGCTCAGGATAACCTTGCCATCGATCCGGATCGGCATCTTTTCCGCCGCGATCTTTTCCTTTCTCGCCTCCTGGGACGAGGTCGTGGTGGCGATCTTCATGGCTAGCCCCTCCTTGCAAACCCTGCCGGTCAAGATCTGGGGCAGTCTGCGCTCGGATCTGAGCCCGGTCATCGCCGCCGCCTCCAGCCTGCTGGTCGGGCTGACGCTTGCCCTGATGGTGGTGACGGCGCTGCTGCAGCGAAAGGTCAAGACATGATCCAGCCCTTCCTCTCCATCCGCAAATTGCACAAAGCGTTCGGCGCGTTCACCGCCGTGCACGACGTCACCCTTGAGATTCCCAGGGGCGAATTCCTGACCTTTCTCGGGCCGTCGGGTTCGGGAAAATCAACGACGCTCTATGCCATCGCCGGCTTCCAGGATCCGAGCTCCGGCGATGTCCAACTGGAAGGCAAATCCTTGCTGGCGATACCCTCGCACAAGCGCAGCATCGGCATGGTCTTCCAGCGGTACACGCTGTTTCCGCATCTGACGGTGGCCGAGAACATCGCGTTTCCGCTTCGGGTGCGCCGCCGACCTGATGCCGAGGTGAAGAAGAAGGTCGCCGACATGCTGACCCTGGTGCGGCTGGAAAGCTTCGCCGCGCGCTTGCCCGGCGCACTGTCGGGCGGCCAGCAGCAGCGCGTGGCGCTGGCCCGGGCACTGGCCTACGATCCGCCGATCCTTTTGATGGACGAGCCATTGTCGGCGCTCGACAAGAAACTGCGCGAGGAGATCCAGGCCGAGATCCGCCGCATCCACCGCGAGACCGGCGTTACCATCCTCTATGTCACGCATGACCAGGAGGAAGCGCTGCACCTCTCGGATCGGATCGCGCTCTTCAGGGACGGTCGCATCGAGCAGACCGGCACCGGCGAGGACCTGTATCTCAGACCGGCCACCGACTTCGTCGCCGGCTTCATCGGCAATTCGAATTTCCTCACCGCCGAACATCTCGAAACCGCCAATGGCGCGGCAACGATCCGGCTGGCGGACGGTTCAGTCGTCTCCGGCGTGAGCGTCAACAGGACCTTCGACAAGGGGCAAAAAACCAGGCTGATGATCCGGCCGGAAGCGTTTGGCATGGAACGAAAGCCGGCGAGCGCGGAACTCGCTGTCGAGATCGTCGACGTCGCCTTCTATGGCGAACGACGGCGCATCGTCGCGCGCACGGCCACTGGACAGGAGATCGACATCAGGCCGACCTCCGCCGCCATGCGGTCGCAGGATCTGACGCCCTGCAGCCGTCAGGTCTTTTTCGATCCGGCGGCGGCATTCCTGTTTTCCGCATAACTGCCCGATCGAGAAAGCTCCTGCCAATGATCCTCCCGCCGCTCGCCGACGCGCCCTCTTTCAACACCGGTGCCTTGTCGACGGCGAATTTGTCCGCACGCCGTGCGACCTCAGTCGAAAATCCGGCTGACGGCGCGCTGATCGCGCATGTTCCCCGCTTAGGGATCAAAGCGCAAGGCCGATTACCAAGCCGGAGAGGGGCGCCGCTGATCTCTTAGAGCGCCGTGATAGCAGTGTCCTAAGATTGCCTGGTGGCTTCGCGACCGAGTGCACGCTTTCCATGGGAGTCGCGGGCGAGCCTGATACAAGCCGGAAGGCCTTGAACGCTCAAAAAATGTGCTCTTCTCAAATGTAGCCGACGTGCTTTTTGAGAGAGATTTCTCTTTCGCAAACTACGAATCCGGGGTTGCACAGGACGATGTGGTCAACGAAGCGTTTTCATTTAATGTCATGTGGCGGTGATGTAGAAATGTCGCTCGCTCTGCAAAGTAGAAATGTCGCATCCTACGTTTGCGAGGGGCAGGGTCCAGCAAGTTAGAAATGCGACAGTGACGCGCTTCCTGGCGCTGACACAAGCGCCCGATCGGGCGTCAGCTGGTCGGGGTTGCGCAGCCCGGTCGGGCGCGTTTCAAGCTTAGCGCCTCGGCTTTAGCTTTGAGAGCTGATTCACTCGGCAGCATCCAGCCTTGCCAGCGCTTGTTTTCGACGCGCGATAATCGCAGGATCATTCATGAAATCCGTCCTGCGGCCCGGCTTCGTTCCGCGCTTCCTGTAAGCGATCTGTTCGCTGTTGGTCTTGATCTTCGGCGGAGGCCGCGCCTCGTCCTGCTGAGCCTTGATCCAGGTCAGCACTTCGCCGAGCCGCTTGTTCTCGGTGACCGCGGCGTGGGTGACGCGCTGCTCTTTGTCGAAGACAGTGTAGGGCAGGGAGCATGCCTTCCACCGAACATCCAGGCGACCGTCGGCGAACTCGTAAATGTCGACATATCTGCCGACTAGGCCGCATGAGATATCATTCTTCTCCAGCATGATCTGCTTGCGTTCATAGGAGAAAGACAATTGCTGGCCGACATAGCGCTGCTCGCGTTTGCAGAGCAGGTCGCGGAGTCGATCAGCCGGCATGTTCAAGACACGGTGCAGATTGTCCGGCCGGGTAGGGATCTTCGCAAACTTGTCGTTGAAGCTGGTCGTGAATGCCGGCAGAAAAGCGTTGGCTTCTTCGATATCTGAGATGCCAGCAAGACGCAGTTCCTTCACAAGCCGGTCCTGCAGCGTGCGATTGACACGTTCGACCCGGCCCTTGGCCTGGCTAGAATTGGCGCACAGGATCTCGATGTTGAGTTCGGAAAGCGCTCGCCCGAATTGCGTCATGCCGCGGCCGGCGCTGGCCTCGGCCCTCGCCACCCGAAACACCGTGTGCTTGTCGGAGTAGAACGCTATCGGGCAACCATGCGCCTTCAGATAAAGCTCCAGGGCCTCGAAGTAACTGAACGTGCTCTCCGACTTCACAAAGCGAAGCTGCTGGAGTTTGCCGGTCGCGTCATCGATGAAAACGAGCAGGGTGCATGGGTCGCCGCGCTCCTCGAACCAACGGTGATCACTGCCGTCGATCTGCACCAGCTCGCCATAAGATTCCCGGCGCAAACGCGGCTGATGGAATGTCCGGCGCTGCTTGCGCGACAGCCAAATCCCAGCCTCCGCCATCCATTTGCGCAATGTCTCGCGCGACACGACCAGGCCGTGGTTCGCACCCAGCTTCTCGGCCGCCAAGGTCGGGCCGAAGTCGAGATAATGTTCTCGGACCAACTGGATCGCCAACTCGCCGACGCCGGCGAAATATCGATGGTTCGATGGTCGTCCTCGAGCCTTGTGCCGAAGTGCCGCAGCGCCTTCAGCCTGAAAGGTCTTCAACAGACGCTGAACTTGCCGAGCCGACAGTCCCAGCAGCCGTGCGGCCGACACCATGGTCGTGCGCCGCTCCACAACTTTCGAAAGCACCTCAATGCGTTGCAGCTCGCGCTCGCTCATGAGGATCAATCCCATTCTGCCGTCTCCCTCGCTCGACAGCGAGCAGGGCGACATTCCTACTTTGCAGAATCAAGACATTTTAACTTTGCGCCAATATGTCAAAGTTCCATAAGATATCTTATGCGACTTTCATCAGTAAAAGCAAATATTTCTCAGTTATTCCAAGTATACATGGCTCGCGTATCAACCGCTTTGACAGTCCCATGGTGAATTTATATCTAGTGTTGTGACAGTCACTCCCACCCTAAGCCTTGATGCGACGGATCTTATATTACTTACTATCACCTCATCGCCCGATAAACCTGGACGGAACACCCTGAACGCTTCTGCAACGCCGAGGTCCGACGCCGCGGTCAGACCATATCGCCCTTTGCTCGCCTGCCCTCTCGGGCGCATTCACTTGTGCGGCATGCAATAGACTCCCTCGGATTCCATCAGTACCGCGCCACCCTTCAACTCGCTCAGTGCGCCGACCCACGCTTCCGAATACGTGCGGCTGGCATCCACGGCCGTCAGCCATAGAACCCGGTTGTCGGCCAGTTCGACTTTAACTTCCTGCTGCAAAGGGCTTGCCTGCACAGTCTGTTGATAGTGGCGTTTGATCCTGACATTGCTGGCCGGGAACTCAGCTTCGTTGCTGCCGTAGTTCAGCACAAATCCGGTGTGGCCCTCAGCCACCGAGCAACTGCCATCACGCTCACACACGATTTTGGCAGCGGTCTTGCAGTCCCATTTCAGTGAAGCGGGCCACATCGGATTGTCCACGCTTGATCGCGGCCTGTCGCTCTGACCAGCCGCCGTCAACACTGCGCCTGTGTTCATAATCATAGTGGACATGAGAAGCGTCTTGAACACTACAAACCTCCCTGAATTATGGTCCTCACAGTCCTCGTCCTGCGTGATGGCTTGGCTTATGGCATGTTGAGATTGAACCAGCTTTTCTGGCGCATACCGTTCGCGTCGTCATACTCGATGAACCAGGGCTCTCCGCGCATCGGTCGAGCGATGGTGTAGTAGGTTGGGCCATTACCCAAGGAATGCCCTTTGTCGTTGCCACTTGTCTGGATTTTTGCCGTCACCACCTTACCTTCGATTTCGAGTTGGACCTGTCGTGATCCGTCTTCATCACGTCCGCCGAGGCCGCTGTTTTTGAGAACGCCGGGTATCGTGAGTCTGTCGGAGCTGATGCGGCAGATGTTCCGTTCGTGCCCCATTCCGGGTCGGTCGGAGTTGGCACCAACTGCTTGCCAGCCAAGCGGACAATCCTCATACTTCTCAAATTTCGCGGCGCTGGAGTTGGCTTGTGGACAGGTCGGCCAGTTAAAACCCGGGGCTTCCATCGCCGCAATCAACTTGTAGATTGGCGGGTGGCAAGAAGGAGTGCCCTGCCAATCACCGGACAGACAGAGGAGCACCTGACAGCCCCATTCCGATCCCTGTGATTGGGATGGGAGAGCCGCGGCGCCCGCGACGGCGGCGGCACTCACCAAGAAATGTTTCAGCATGGTCATAGCCTTTTCCTCGTTGCGATTTTGACACTTTACTATGGATGATTCGTGCGAAAAAGGACAAATCAAGAAGGCAGGTTTGTGCGACTACATCGATTTATGAAACGAGACGATGCGGGCGCGGTCGACAACCCCTTGCGCGTCAACATTGCGACCGTGCTGGAGCGGGAGAGAGCCAAGCGTGGCCTATCCCATATGTACATGGCCGAGCTGTTCCGCACCCCTGAAGGCGAAGGGCTCGCTTACCGAACTTACATCCAGACCGTTCGGCAGAAAAATAATGTCACATTGACGACGCTGCAGATCATGGCAAACGGCCTGCAAGTGTCTGTCGCAGAACTGCTCTCCGGCGGGAAAAAACTCCCCGAATGGGTGCATCAGCTGGACGAAACTGCGATCCGCAAGCGCCTTGCACACATCATCGACATGGAGCGGCAACGACGCAATATGCTCCGCTATGAGATGGCGAAGCTGATCGGCGTGGCGGAGGCGACATTCACGAAACTGGAGCGCGCGAGCGGCAACATCAGCGTGGACACGATTGCCGCGATCGCCAAGGCGTTGAAGCTTGACCCACGGACGTTCCTATTTTGGGATAAGGTCCCACCAACCTGAACTACGTGTTATTGGCTGCAGCCGGACGCGCAGGCACGCCTAACAGAGAATTTTCTGGTGAACTGACCGGCCAACGCCACACTCATGCTCGCCGGGCCGACTTGTCAGCGCACGACAGAAACCGCTTCAAGCTCAACCCGGCCCACAAAATGTAAGGCGGCATGGCGAGCGAATAATGACCACAGTTTAATTCCAAAATACTTGGCCTAGCACCGGCATCCTTCAGCCTCCGCATGAAACTCTCCGATAATTCTGGCAACACCACTTTGTCTCTCTTCGCCAACACAACGTGAAGATCGAGATCAGGCCGTGCCAAACAAAGTTCGTAATTCTCCAAGTTAAGCGGACCCCAGGCCCTTCTGAGATCGGTCAGCTCAATCTCAGGCTCAATGCTGTCACGTATCAGTCGTGTCGCGCGACCCGTCCAAACCATATCCGCTAGACTCCCCGCCGTCAGAAACAGCGAGGCTTTTGACACAGCCGAGTCGTGCGCCGCGACCAGCCCCGCAACCCACGAGCCTAAGCTCATACCGACAACCGAAATCTCTCGATAGCCTTCGCTCTTCAACCATCGTATGAGTTTTCGCCCATCCAGCACTGCCTGCCTTACAGATTGGATCGTTCGACCGAGATTAGGGCTAAGCATATAATCGGCGTGGACGGAGCCGGGACGGCTACGTTCTAAGTGATAAGGCATAGCAATCTCCACAACCGTGATGCCACGCTGCGAGAAAAAGTTGGCAATCTGACGATTCCGGGCGCTTGCATTCCAATGGTGAAAAATCACCATTGCCTGATCGAACGCCCCGCTTTCTGTGATTTTCGCCGAGACGACGTTGTTCTGTTCGACATCAGTAGAAATGTCCGATGGAAATTTGAGCCACCCATCTACCCTTTCAAAACCCTGATCACTCACACTCGGCTCATCGAAAAAGGCTAGATCAACCACGGCTTGGTCCGCAAGGGCACAGAATTCCTCGATACTTGTCATCTTCTTCGCACATGGAAAGGCGCGTTCCGCGTCAAGGACGAAATTCGTTGGTTTCTTCCCTTCCTCACCGCGAAGGGCCCGGCGTTCGTCCCAACGATCAAGCCAACTATGATACACTCTGTTTGTTTCCCAAATCACTCTCTCGCCATCGCCCCAACCCTGGATCGAACAGGCTGTAAAGCGCGACTAGCACTGAAATGGCCAGCAGGGTCGAAAAGCCGGCAAACGTGTCGATCAACAAGTAGCTGACAACAAGTAACGCCACGACCGCCGACATCTTCCACAAAGGCGTATGAACTCGACCCCCGACAACTAGTCGGATGGTGCCATACAGAAATACAAAACAGGTTGAAATAACGACAAGAAGGCTGCTGTAATGCGTCGGCATGCGATAGCGGAACCCGTTGGTCACATGCTCGCGACCTTGGAACATCGAAGACATATCGCCGACCAACCATGCCACAATATTCTCACCACTGGATGCCAGATAAGAGCTTTGGACCTTCATCCATATGGCCACCAGAACCCCCAAAACAGTACACCGAAAAACCGCACGCATCACTGTGAGGCCGGCTTCATTGAGTTCTTGCTGATGATCAACATACGACAGCTTCTTCAGCCTGTCCCCAATTCTCCAAAGATCATGAACAACCGTGTAGACCAAAATGAGACCTGCGAAGAAAAGATAAAACACCAGGCACATGTATAGGTAGGCTAGCCCCGTAAAAGCGACTGTTTCTGGGACAGATATGATCTCAGGACGCACAAGAGCTATTTTCCCCCAATCCATGGCATAGTTGCCACCGCCCCTCATCAACGGGATCAGGGACACGCCGATCCATTGAAAAAGACCCGCGAACAGCAAGCAAATCAAAAAAACCGACCAATAGGTGTACGAGGAAGAGTCAACGTTGCGCAACCAGGCGTCGTCGCCTTCCTGATCGCCCTGCACTGCAAGCTTTCTGCGCCCCTCACTTTTCCAGAAGACCAGCAACTCTATAACGAAGAAGAAAAACAGCGGTAAGAACACCATAAAGTCGAGTGTCCAATTTGCGGCCCAAAGAAATCCAACCTGCTTAACGAGCCCGTCGGCTCGCTCGTAGGTGACGTTGTGGATACCAATGATGTACGACAAAAAGCCGAGGGCGGTCATGCCGGCAAACACCGACGCCGGTAAATTCAGGGGAGATCCGTAACTAAAAAACGCCTCCGATTTCCTCGCCAAACTAAACCGCCGCCTCGGCCCCTTGGCGTCAGTATACCGTGTCAGCTCTGCCGGCGAGTCTGTCTTGTCATCGAAAGTCCCAGTCAGTGCGGTATCTGGAGCAATCCTGCTTGCGGCTCTCTTCCATTCTCGTCTCTTGGCCGATAAGCGCGATTGCGCCGCACTAAGCTCCATCTGCCATTCGCTAGTTGCGATCGGATCATCGCATCCAAAAATCCTCGCCAGCCAACGAATGTTGGTAGTGCTAATCCCCTTGTCGTTCTCCTGAAACCAAAGCTGCACCGTTCTCAGATCGACCCCAACCTGATTGGAATCAATCTGTGAAATCGCCTCTGCAAGAAGCTCGGGCGTCCATGGGCCTGCAGGAAACCCGTCTTTGCCTAACGGCCGACCCGCACCCGCCGCCGCCAATCGCTTGAATAATTCTTTGAAATCACTCCCGTCTCTCGGCGCCGGGAGAAATAACTTTCCGTTCGTAACCAATGACTTACGGGCTCTAGTTTCGTTCCATTTCGCTAGGCTTCGTATTTTATCGTGCCTTCGTCCTCAATCAACGGTTTTGTCAACTCGATTTTTGGCCGGCGAGGAGAGAGACCAGTCAAGGGACTGACTGCCCGGATCGGTCGCAGGGCAGGCGCCCACCTTACGAGCGGTGATGATGTTAAAAATCCTGGTGTTACAGACTTTACGGGCTGTCAGATGAGCAGTCCGAGTTCAGATCATGGACCGGCGCACCTTCGGCCGGTTCCCTGGTCTTCTAGTTGCCGGCGACAGAGTCGACGCAAGTTGCTGGCCAGCACCAACACCGGCGCCGAAGGCAGGCCGATGCCGAAGAATATCAAGCACGGCAAACCGGACATGCTCCCGACCCCGCGCCCGTGTCGGGCATATTTCGCCGAGCAGAAGGACCGCATGGGACTGTCTATTCGCACCGTCGGCTGGTCGCGCCGGCGCCAGGGTCAAATTCGGGATATGCAATTTCGGCATAGATTCTGAAACGTTTTGTCTGATGGCAGGGCGGAGTGTGCTCGGATGAGCGAAAGGCAGGGGAAGCCAGGGCTTCGGGAGCCCGAGAAGCAGAGGGATATTTTCTCGCCCCCCAAGTCAGTTACGTGGAGCCGGTCGATGTCTATTCAATTGGTCTGTAGCAACGGACAGGTGGTAGCGGCTGAAGGCGTCGCGAAACTGATTGCGGAACATCGTCGGAGCATTGCAGAGCTTGAACGTCTGGGCAAGCGAGCAATGGAGGCCGAGGGTACGGACGCGATCTTGCTGGGTCAGAGGCTGGACGCGGTCATGGCGGAGGAGGCCGCACTGCGAAGGCGTGCTGCGATTGCCCCGGTAATCACTATCGCGGAAATGAAAATGAAGGCTGCCCACTTCCAACGGCTGACGGCCCATAGCTGGTGCGAGATTGATGTCGACGATTTGCGCGCGTTGCTCGATTCTTTCACGAAACTGGAGTCCTAAGAGAAAAGCGCTGAAATCCATGAGACCACAGTATTCCAGGCCGCAAAGAGTCCTGCCGGCACCAAGATGATCGCGATGAATGCAGCGGCTCCACCAATAGCACCGTCACCGCGTCCTTCGACGGGATAGTAATATCTGTGCGCCTCATCGTCTTGCTTCATTCTTGTCTCTCCAACCCTTGGCTCAGCAGCAGCTGCACAGGATGTTGAAACGTCGTGCCCCACAAACCTGCACGTTTCATCTTCGCGTTGATTTCCGCGACGAGGTAGTTCTCATTGACGGCTTTGCCCTTTGCTGTCGTTGCGGCAAACGCGTATCCGGTCGCTATCAGCGCGGTGCCGACGTCGATTGTTTCGCCATTGAGCTGCGCACCGCACACGACAAAAACCGCCTTGTCGAAGGCGTAGCCGATTGGCTGGCATGTAACCGCCGCGCTATCGAACAGCGCAGCAAGGTGCGCCAGCGAGGTGTTTCCGCAATCGATTTTGTTCCCATTTGGCTCTTCGGCTGACGTCCCTCGAAGACATGACTGGACGCCATAGAGGCGGAAAAGGTGGTCTCCGTCACGCCAGGTATCTCCCGTCAGCAGTTGAGCCGATTTCGATACCGCGAGGGGCGTTGGCACGGCAGACTCGGATGCATCCTGGGCATGTGCCGATGCGCACAAACCAAATGCGGCCAGCACTGCAAAGCTCGCCTGTTTCATTCCTGGAACTGACCACCGAGGTCGGCCGAATGCTCTAGATCGGGGCGCAGCGACTTGCCGTCCTTGTTGCGTCCGATCGCCGCCATGTCGAAAAAAACCATTTCGTCATCGTCGTAGGCGACGTTGTACGGGTCGTTTGCGTTGCCCGCACCCACGAGCGAGAAGCACGACACAGCATCGGGTTCACCCTTCCTGCTTTGCAGCACAAGTGTTTTGCAAAGCACGACAGACGCACGATCGTTGTAGATTACCTCTTCATAGTCCTGCGCGGCCTTCGTGCAGTCCCATTGCTGCGTCTTGTACGCAATCTTCGGTTTGGGGCAGGCCGCAAGGCCGCGCAGCCGGTACGTCACGCCGTTGATGACGCGCTCGGTCGCCGACGGCACCTTGACCGGCGAGATGAGGGTCGCCGCATCGCGCTGAAAGAGCGCGCCTTTTGCATCGTAGCGTTCATAGACGAACACCTTCTCGCCCGGCTTGGCAAACTGGAGCAGGTAGTGCTCTGAGGGTTGCGCGAAGGCGCTCGGGGCGTCGGCGCCGGCAGCATAAGCCACGGTGCCCTGGAGCAGCAAGACCGTACAAAGGGCAGTCTGTTTCATCGAAATCCGTCCTTGCGATCGATATCGTGTTGACACTTTACTAGGGCTGCGTGTAGCCATAGTAAAGTGTTAAATTTTGGCGACACTATGAACACTCGATTCGCTCCCCTGCTCACTCTCTTTGGCGCCATGATGCCGTTGGAAGCGCATGGCCGGGACCTGGCATCAGACCGCGTAGCAATCGCCTTCGCAACACCGGCGCAAGCCCTTTCCGGAGTCGGGGCGCAAAGGCCGGGGGCGTGTAAGACCGGAAATCGGGCTGACGTCTCCCGACTTGTGCGTTCAATCGCGCAAGACGAAGGGTTCGACACCGATCTGGCCGAGGCGATTGCATGGGCCGAAAGCGATCTCGGCGCCAGTCAGGGTCCTTCCAAGACCGGAGCGCTGGGAATCATGCAGCTGATGCCAGGCACGGCGGCCGATCTAGGGGTCAGCGATCGTTGCGATACACACGCAAATGTCCGGGCTGGCCTTCGCTATCTCAAATCACTCTATGGAGAATTCGGGGATCCGCTTCTGATGCTGGCGGCATACAACGCCGGGCCCAACAGCGTCTACAAGTCGCAGGGCATTCCGGTGAATCCGGAGACGGCGGAATACATCGTGAAAATACTCAACCGCTGGAAGTTCGGCGGTGTGGTGAAGAAGTCCGCCCTGACCAAATCCGAAACGCTCGCGGCCGCACCGCCAGCAAGCGAGGACGCTTGGCAGGATGGTCATGTCATGGATCTCGGCAACTGAAAGGAGCCAAGGGGTGGAATACAGGAAAGCGGGCAAATTTGCGCTGAAACTGGCCTTGGCCTCGGCGGTCGGAATAGCTCTCGCGCCAGCTACTGCGTATGCCCAGTCGGCGGCACCAGTTGAAAATGTGCTCCAGTGGTTCGTTGGAGTTCTGCAGGGCGACATAGCGCGCTCATTCGCCATTATCGCGGTCTGTTTTCTCGGCTTCCTCGCCATGACGGGCCGGCTGGCGTGGATGATGGCTTTCTCCATCATCATTGGCATCGCTCTGATCTTCGGCGCTGCGCAGCTGGTGGATGCGGTTCGCGCGACCGCGGGAGGCAGCTGAGGCATGGATGACGAGGAAGTCTATGTCGAGCCGGTCAGCCTGCCACTGACACGTCCCCCGATGAAATGGGGGGTGCGCTACGAGGTGTTCGCGCTGAACGGCATTCTGGCGGTGATCGGCTTTATTGCCACCAGCAGCTTCATGCTCGGCCTTGGCGTGTTCGGGGTGGTGCATCTGGTCAGCGCATATCTGTGCCAGCGCGATCCCTACATGTTCCACATTTTCGAGCGGCGCGTCTCCAAACGCGGAGCGGTGGCGAACCTTACTTTCTGGGGCGCGAGGAGCTATTCGCCATGAGCCTCGATGCCGACCTCAAATTTGGCCGTGAGCGCCGCCGCGAAAAGCCCGCGGCGATGCACATCCCCTACCTTCGCCATACCGATGACAATCTGATCGTGACGAAGAGCGGATTTCTTGTCGGCGTAATCCAGCTTAGTGGCCTGCCGTTCCAGACGATGGACCAGGCCGAGTTGAACAGCCGCATGTTCAACCGCAACACTACGTTCCGCAATCTCTCGACGTCTCGCTTTGCGGTCTACACAACGATCATTCGCCGCCACGTGACGCCGGAGATCGATGGCGACTTTGACAATCCTTTCGTGGCCGAGCTCGACGCCCGCTACATGGATGAGCTCGGGGCGAAAAACCTATTCGTCAACGAGGCGTATCTGGCGATCATACGCCGACCGATGGTCGGTCGCGTCGGCTGGGTGGACAAGGCGCTCAATGCGTTTCGCATAAGTACCGCAGGCGAAGAAACCCGCGAAGAGGCGATGGCCGAATTGCGTGACGTTCTCGACGGCGTCGTCAAGGATTTTACCGCTTATGGTGCGCGTCTTCTCGGTGTCGTGAAGCGCCGCAACAGCTTCTTTTCCGAGCCTGCGGAATTTTTGGCGAAGATCCTCGCCGGCGGCCGCGACGTGGAAATGCCTTTGCCGCGCATGTCCCTTGGTGATGTGCTGGCGACACGACAGCTGTTTTTCGGCAAATCCGCGCTGGAACTTCGCGGGCCGGACGCCGGCAAACTCGGCGCCATGGTGTCGATCAAGGAATATCCACCGTTCACCGCGCCGGGCTCATTGGACGGTCTCTTGCGCCTGCCACACGAGTTTGTCCTGACGCAGAGTTTTGCCATCGAAGACCGGGTAACCGCGATGCGCAGGATCAACACCATCGCGAACCAGGTCGAGGGTTCCGACGAGGCGGGCACGACGGTCGAGGAGTCCGTCCACGACGGTGCCGACAAGCTGGCCGGCGGCGAAGTCGTCTTCGGACAACATCATATGAGCGTCATGGCCCTGGCACCGGACATGACTGGGCTCAATCGTGCGCTATCCGATATCACGGCCGAGCTTTCGCGCATGTCGATCGTGCCGGTTCGCGAGACACTGAATACGGAACTGGCCTTCTGGGCGCAGTTGCCGGGAAATTTCAGCTACATCGCGCGACGTGCGTTGATCTCGTCGCTTAACTTCGCCGGTCTTTTCTCCGGACACAATTTCCCCTCCGGCCAACGTGAGCGGCTGCATTGGAAACGGCCCATCGCGTTGCTCGAAACGACCAGCCAGACGGCCTATTATTTCAATTTCCACGTTCACGATGTCGGCCACTTCACGGTGTTCGGCCCGACCGGCTCGGGCAAGACCGTGGTGCTGTCGTTCCTGATGGCGCAGGCCATGCGCATCATGCCGCGGCCGCGATGTGTCTATTTCGACTACATGCGCGGCGCTGAAATTTTTGTTCGGGCGCTGGGCGGTCGCTACGAGGTGATGGAGCCTTCTCAGCCGACCGGGTTCGCGCCATTGCAGCTCGAGGACACGGCAGAAAACCGTTCTTTCCTGGAAGATTTGCTCATTTATATTCTGACGCCGGAAGGCGGCACGCTGGACGTGGCGGAGATGCGCGTCATCAACGCCGCCGTCGACATGATCTACAAGATTTCGCGCGAACAGCGAACCTTCGACCTGCTGCCGGAAGTGCTTCGGGGCTCCCTCATGCCCGGCATGAACGATCTGGCCGCGCGGATACAGCCTTGGCTCGACCCGAAGGACAAGGGCTGGCTTTTCAACAATCCCGTCGATCTCATCGATTTCTCGAAACCGGTGGTCGGGTTCGACATGACCAAGATCCTGGGCGACAGAAAGCTGCGCTCGGCGGCCTTGCTCTACATCTTCCATCGTCTTGAGGACGTCATCGACGGCTCGCCGATCATGCTCTTCCTCGATGAAGGCTGGAAGCTGTTGGACGACGAGGTTTTCGCCGCTTTCATCAACGAGACACTGAAGACCATTCGTCGCCGCAACGGCGTTGTCGGCTTTGGCACGCAGACAGCGGAAGACGTCGTCAGTTCCTCCATCTCGTCGTCGCTGATCGAGCAAACGAAGACCAACATTTTCTTCCCCAACCCGAAGGCGAGCAAGGAGTCCTACATGGAGCGCTTCTCGCTGACAGCGAAGGAATTCGAGTTCGTGCGCCGGACCGCGAAGGAAACACGCACCTTCCTCGTCAAGCACGACAGCGACTCGATCGTAGCCAAGCTCGATTTGTCGGCGATGCCCGATCTGATCAAGGTCCTGTCCTCGAACGAAGCCAACAGCAAGGAATGCGCACGGCTCCGGGAGACCTTCGGCGACGAGCCGGAGATGTGGCTGCCATACTTCTGCGGTTGGGAGAACGAGCATGACGAAGCGGCTTAGCAGCGCTTGTCTCGCCGTGGCTCTCGCGACGGCGGAAAGTATGAGCGTGGCTATCGCTCAGATCGCGGTCATCGACGATTCTAACCTCGACAAGCGGCAAGAGGATGAGCAGCACAGCAAGACGTCGGATGAAGCGAAGAAGGACGAAACCGACAAGAAGAAAAGCGTCGTCTGCACCTATTCGAACAAATACCGCTCACAGATGTTTCGCCGGTCGCCGGCCGACGCGTTGCAGCGCGACGCGGGCAACGTGAAGATGATCCGCTATTATGCGCAAAAATACGGCGTGCCCGAAGGCCTGGCGCTCTCCGTCGCCTATCAGGAATCGCGCTTCGACACATGCGCCGGGAGCCACACCGGCGTCAAAGGCGTCATGCAGCTGACCAAAGCCACCGGCAAGTCCATGGGACTGGACCGGGACGTGAACGAGCAGAATGTCGAAGGCGGCGTCAAATATCTCGGAATGGGCGTGAAGCAATGCGGGGCGACGAATTATGGCTGTCTCGCCTCCTTCTACAACGGATCGAACGCAGGCGAGCAAAACCAGTGGGCCGGCGGCGTCGGCCGTTGGAACAGCTACTTCAACGAATACGTGTCGAGCGGCAAGGCTCCGGCCGCTGCGCCGCCACCATTCTCGTTCGTAACGGCCGACGGCGCAGGCGGCACGGCCCAGAACGCGGCCATGGGCACGGTCAGGAAGGCGGCTGGCGGCCTTGATGCAAGCTCATCGCAGATGGGCGCCAACGACGCGGCGATCGACGCGCTGGCGGGCAACGTTGGCCAGGTGACCGAATACAAGGACGCTTGGGAGCTGAACTCGTCGGCTCGTGGGATCAACGCCGATGTCACCAACCAGTACTTCGCCCAGGCGGGCGACTTCACGGCATTGCTGGCACAACTTCTGTCGATGCAGAACGTTCAGGCATCGCAGTCGGCCAAGCTGGTGCAACAACCGAAGAGCGGTTCTCCAAACCCGTTCTCTTGCAATCCCGCGGAACTGGAACGGCTTAAGATTGATCGCGGCCAGTGGCTACCATGCGCACTTGAGAACGCGGGGGCAAGCTCGGCCGACAGCCGCTCGATGATCATTACCACCGACCCTGCTGGCGCTGCCGGCGTCATCGATTCTCTACAGCAATAGGAGGCTCACATGAAGAAATTCGCGATTGCGGCCAGTCTGGCGCTTTGGGCAAGCACGGCCCATGCACAGATTGCCGTCATTGATGGCGCCAATCTCGATGTAGCCCGCAAGAATGCGGAAAACACCAACTCCATCATGGACTCCAACAAGGATATTCTGAAAAAGAGCGAGGAGATCCTGCAGGCTCTCAGCGGCAGTCGTGACGGTTCGCTCGGGATCGGACAAATGGGCCTCGCCGGCAATATGTCGATCGCCCAGGCGCCGTCGTTCGGATCGATCCTGAACGGCGGTGCGCTTTCGTTTGGTGGCCTGTCGCCCGAAATCCAGAAAATCGCCGGCGCCGTCATCAATGGGCTGCAGCTGGTGAAGCAGCTCCAGCAGATTGCCGGCAAGGAGACGAGCGCCGTCAACACCGCCTATGGCGGCAGCGTCAACGTGGCGTCGCTGCTAAGCGCGTTGACCTCGCAGGCCTCGCAGGGCGTCACCCAGCGCCAACAGTCATTGCAGTCCGCGAGTGGGCAGATCGGGCAGTCGCAGGACGTCAAGGGTTCGGTGGACCAGAACACACGAATGCAGCTGGAAAACGCGCGTGCGGTCAACGAACTGATCGGCGTCCAAAACGGTGCGGTCGCGGCCCTGAATGAGAAGCTGAAGGGAGATCTTCTTCGCCAGAGCCAGGTGCAGAAAATGATGACACCGCGCGACGTCAATCCGTTCGCGGAATTTGGCAAGAGCGGAGGCTAAGCACTTGTCGAGGCGAGTGGTGCGCATATGCGCTGCGATCGGGCTCGGCGCAGTGCTTTTTGGATGTGCAAATCGTGAACTGAAAGTTCCGTGCGGGCCTTTGGCGTATGCCCACGCCGACGAATGCGGCGCGCTGAAGCCGGTCAATTCAACGCCGTTCGCTAGCATCGTTGACGAGAATCCATGAACGGTCTCGCCGCAAGCATCCTCGGTGGCATTGACAACATCGGCGAGGACTTCGTTCGCACCGTCTATATGCAGTTGGGCAATGCGATGGGCAACGTCTTCACCCTCATGCTCACCCTCTATATCGCGTGGTGGGGCTATTCGATCCTGAGCGGGCGGGAGTCGATTTCGCCAATCGAAGCGGCCTATCGCCTCGGCCGCGCCGTCATCATCTATCTGCTGCTGACCGGATGGGGCACATTTTCCGCGACGATATACCAGCTTGTGCAAAGCATTCCAGATGAGGTCGGAAAGGTGATCGTAGGCGCCGTGTCGCGAGCCACAGGCAATCAGCTCAGCGATCAGGCGGCAATTCCAGCGCTGATCGACAACCTCTACCAAGGGGCGCAAGACGTGGCCAATCAGGTCTACAGCGGATCCTTCTATGACATTTTTGGCGCGCTGCTGTCGCTGCTGGTTCTGCTGTCGGCCATCATCTTCGCAGCGCTTGCCATGGCCGCGATCATCGCCGCCAAGGTGATGTTGTTCATCACGCTCGCCTTGGCGCCCATATGGACCATCCTTTGGCTTTACCGCTGGTCCTCGCGCATGAGCGAAGGCTTCCTTTCGCTCACCACCTTTCTGATGATTCAGCAAGTGCTCATCTACGGCTTTCTCGGCTTCTACTTCTCGCTCGTCAATGCGGCGCTGAACACCGCCACGTCCGGCGGAGCGACCATGGACAGCAAAATGTCGCTGGTGCTGCCCTTGGTGCTGGTGACGATCATCGGCATCTACGTTCTCATGCAGATACCCTCGATTGCTTCGATCCTGAATGGCGGCGGGTATCTCAGCACTGTGGGCGCATACAACCCTTATAGAAACTTCGGAAGGAATGCCGTGCGCTATTCCGGCGCGCGATGGGCCGCCGGCCGTGCCGCTCGCGGCGCCCGGCAGCTCGCGACAAACAGTTTTCGATCTTCGCGAGCAGCCAGAGCGGATGCCGCAACCCGGACCGCCATCCAGCAAGGTGCGCGCGATAACTCCAGGCCTCTGGGCTAGAACACAAGAACTATCACGGATCGCGGCCCTCGATCGGATCAGGATCGCCGCGCAAACGAGGCAATAGTAAAGTGTCAATCTCAATGGAAACACCTGCCAGCAGCAGCCGCGAACTCGTCGACAAGCGCTATTACAGGGCAGGCGCGACCTGGGAAGACGACACGCACAGGTCAATGCGCCGATCGCGTACATTGGCCTGGATCGTCAGCGGCATTTCGGGACTGGTTGCGGTGCTGTCGCTGCTGGCGCTCGTGCTGATCCTGCCCCTCCGGCAGTTCGAACCGTATGTTGTGGAGGTCGACAAATCGACGGGCTACCTCGAGATCATGCGCGCGCTGAAGCCTGGAGATTTGTCCCAGAACGAGGCCGTCACGACGGCCAATCTGGTCCGCTACATCAGGGCCCGCGAAACCTACGATTCGCGTGAACTGAAACAGAATTACGACCTGGCACAGCTCTACTCGACCGAAGCCGCGTCCAAGGATTTGACATGGCTTTTCACGCCAGCAAACCCACAATCGCTGGACAAGATTTTTGGCCGCAATGTCACTGTCTCGGTCGAGATCAAATCGGTTTCCCTGCTCAATCGCAACACAGCCTCGGTGCGCTTTGCCACGACGACGCGGCGGGACAATTCGTCCACCGCCGACAATTGGGTGGCGGTGATAAAATTCCGCTACACCTCAACGCCGCTCAAGAACGAATGGCGTTTCGACAACCCGTTGGGTTTTCAGGTTACGGATTACCGCCGCGACCAGGAATCGGCCCCGGCCGCGGGGAGCCTGCAATGAGACGGCGCGCGGGCCTCGTCCTATCGGCCGCCCTTCTGCTCGGCGCGATGCACAGCGCGGCGGCACGCGACGGCCGCATCCGATATGTCACCTTCAACAATGACGACGTGACGTCGGTGCGCGCCGCTCTTGGGATTTCCACGATGGTCGAACTCAGTCCGACCGAAGTCATCGAAACCGTGTCGGCTGGCGACACGAAAGGCTGGTCGATCATCCCCAAACGCGGATCGCGGTTTCTGTTCGTCAAGCCGCTGGAGCGCGATGCCTGGACCAACGTCAACGTGGTCACCAACCGGCGCGTCTATTCCCTGCTGCTGCAGGCCACTGACAATAGCCGTGACCGGGCATCCTTCCAGGTCCGGTTCAAATACCCGGACGAGGATATCAACGCGCGCCTGCTCTCACAGGCCAAGGAGAGCGCAACCGATCCGGATTTGAAGGACCTGAACTATGCCGATCTCAATTACGACTACGCCTACAAGGGCGACGACAGCCTGAAGCCGCGCACCGTATTCGACGACGGCACCAAGCTGTTTCTGGAGTTCAAGGGCGACATTCCGGCAATCTTCGTTGTCGACGACAAGCGCCATGAGTCCCTGGTCAACGTTCGTACTCAGGGCAAATACACAGTCATCGACAAGGTCGCACGGCAATTCACCTTGCGGGCCGATGGCAAGACGCTCTGCCTCTACAACCGGGCGCGACCCAACGCTATCGATCCAGTCGAGCAGGTCTACGGTCCAACGAAACTGACGGGTGGTTCCACCCTGTTCGGATCCAGCGGAGGGCGGTGATGACCCAGATCGATTATAACCAACTGGACGGCAGCCCGACGGTCGCGCGCCGTGGTGCGGGCGTGGGTACCAGGATCGCCCTGGTCGGCCTCGGCGTAGTGCTCGTAGGCGCGCTGATATGGCTGAACTGGCCCAGGGAGCCTGCATCGCGCGATGTTCGCAGCGATGGCGAGGAAAACTTCAACCCGCCCGAGTTCCGCCCGCCGACGTTGAACGAGCCGCCGCAACCTGCCGACGGCACGATCGACCAGATCGTGGTGCCGCCACCGGCTGACGTCCAGAACGGCACGCAACAAGCCGATAATGTCGATCAGACCGTTCAGGAGGGCGCCGACCTTGATGCGCAGCGACGCACGCTGGAGGCGCAAATGGCGGCCGAGGAGGCACGCCGCAAGGCCGAGGCGGAAGAAGCCCGACGCAAGGCGGCGGCTGAGGACGAGGCTCGTCGTAAAGCGGAGGCGGCCGAGCGCGAAAAAGCGGTGTGGGAACGCCTGCGGTCGAGCCAGATGGTGACGAATGATCAAACCGGCTCGACGGATGCCGGCGCCCAGGCGGCACAGGTCGAAATCGAGCCCGACGGTCAGATCATCCCGGTCCCCGGCGCCGACAGTGACCCCAACAAGGCATTCCTGGCGCAGTCTGAGGCAAGTTCCTCCGGCATCGTCAAAGCCAGGGTTTTTCGACGCACCGATGCGTTGATCCCAGAGGGAACGATCATTCGCGGCTATTTGGAAACCGCCGTTAACACCGACCTTCCCGGCGCCGTGCGCGCAGTCGTGCGTGAGGATGTCTTCTCGCTCGACGGCAGGCGAATCCTCATTCCGAAGGGCTCGCGCCTGACCGGGGAATACCGCTCGGGGCTTGCGCGCGGTCAAAAGCGTGTTTTCATCGTCTGGAGCAGGGTCATTCGCTCGGACGGCATTTCCGTCGATATCAAGTCGCCTGGGGCAGACGCGCTCGGCCGTGGCGGCATGGGCGGGCGTGTCGATACGCACTGGGTTGAACGCTACGGCAACGCCATCATGCTTTCCGTCGTTGGCGGTGTCTCTGAATATCTGTCCTCGCTTTCCGATAGTAGCCAGAATGGACAACAGCGCCAGGTGTCGACGGTCGATCCCGTGACCGGCGAGACCACGACCGTAACTTATGGCGGCAATGGCTCGCAGCGCGACGCGCGTAGCATCGCCTTCGACAAATCATCGACCGCGCTGCAGCAACTCGCGCAAGAGGCGTTTCGTGATACGCAGAACATTGGCCCGACGGTCTACGTCGACCAGGGCACATCGGTCGTCGTGCTGGTGCGGCGAGATCTCGATTTCTCCGATTTGTACGCCGATCCCGTCCAGGAAGAAGTTGCACGCCTCAAGGCAGGCGGGCGGCCGAAGAAGGCGATCGATCCGACGCCTCTCTACGGCACGCCGAAGGATCATTTCTATCCCGGCTATGGGAGCCCGGTGAAATGAATGCCGTCCATCCCCTCCCCGATCCTTGGGCGAGAGCTCCGGTCCTGCGCGCTCATCTGGAGCCGATATGGTCCTATTTGAACGAAGCTGCGGTGTCCGAGATTGCAATCAACAGGCCAGGTGAATTGTTCATCGAACGCCTCGGCGCCAAGGAAATGGAGCACGTCGTCAAGCGCGAGGTCACGCCCGGCTGGATTAGGCATATCTCGACCGGCGTCGCCTCGGCGACCAACCAGGTGATCAACGAAGAAAAGCCGGTCCTGTCAGCCGCTTTACCTTCAGGGGAGCGCATCCAATGCATCTTGCCGCCGGCGGCTCCTGAAGGCGGGGCGATCTCGATCCGCAAGCAGGTCATCATGGATATGAGCCTTGATGCCTACAACGATCTCGGCGCATTCGAAAACACGGCGATGGGCAGCGGCCTGGCGCTTTCACCCGAAGAAAAGCGACTTGTCGAGATGTTGCACGACACGTCGCCAATGGATTTCCTGCAATACGCGGTCCGCAACCGCGTCTCGATCGTCGTTTCAGGCGGTACGTCGACTGGCAAGACGACGTTTTTGAATGCGCTCTTGAAGGAGGTCCCGGTTCATGAACGGATCATCACAATCGAAGACACTCGCGAACTGAGGCTGCCGGCTCCCAACAATGTCACCCTGATAGCCTCGAAGGGCGACCAGGGCCTTGCCAAGGTCTCAGCGCAACAGTTGCTCGAGGCCTCGCTTCGCATGCGACCCGACCGTCTGCTACTGGGCGAATTGCGCGGCGCTGAAACCTTCGCGTTCCTCCAGGCGATCAACACCGGCCATCCTGGTTCGCTCACGACCGTCCATGCCAATTCCGCCCGGTCCGCCTACGAGCGGCTGGCGCTGATGGTCATGCAGGGCAGTTCAGGCCTCTCACGAAGCGAAATCCTCGACTACCTGCGCGAGGTCATCCCGGTGGTCGTCCAGATGGTCCGCACCGAAGGCGGACGACGCGGCATCAGTGAGATCAAGTTCACCAAGGCCGAGACGATCTAGCGGGCCCCATCCATGCAGAAAGTCGCAACAGCAATTTTCATGATGCTCATGGCGATGGCCTTGGGCGTCCTGCTCTTCACGGTCGCCTATGCCGCGACGGATTGGTACCGGACGGGCTCCCACGTCCTGTTCGACCAGTTGAACGCCGATCCCTTGCCAGTCGTTCGTCAGGCGTGGGCGGACACGATGGCGAGGGATTTTGGCCGGGTACAATACGCCGTTGCAGTGGGAGCGTTAGGGTTTCTCTTGCCACTGGTCAGCCTGTTTCTCATGCGCCCGAGAAAGCGCAATGACTCTCGCTTCATGACTATGAGCGATTTATCAAAAACCGGCCTGACGAAAGTTGGCGGCGTCTTCGTCGGTCGAGCCGGCGGCAGGCTTGCCGGAATTCTGTCGCCCGGCCGCGATCAGCGCTCCGGCAAGATCCGCTTGGCGCAGCGCAAGCTGATCGGCGGCAAGAAATTGTGGATTGATGGCGATGATGTCGGCGGCTTCGTCATAGGGCCGCCGCGGTCCGGTAAAGGTACGTCTCTCATCATCCCGAACGCCTTGACCTGGCTGCATTCGCTCGTGGTTCTCGACCTACGGGGTGAGACCTATGCGGCGACTGCTGGCTACCGTTCGACCATGAGCCGCGTGGTGCGTTTCGCGCCGGCTGATCCGGACGGCAATACCGCATGCTACAATCCCATGGACTTCATCTCGCTGGACTCAGCACAGCGCGACATCGACCTTCGCAATATTGCTGCGGCGCTGTTTCCGCGCCCCCATTCGAACGCGGATCCCTACTGGGTTAACGACGCCCGCCTCCTCTTTACCGGCATCGCGTCCTTCGTCATGGAATCGCCTGCGATCCCGAACGAGAAGAAGACCTTCGCCACAATCCTCGAGATCATGAACGGTGCCGAGCAGCCGCTCCTGGAATTCATTGGCTCGCTGCGGGAGGAACGCCGCCGCGAATGTTCGCATTTCACGCTGCAAACCCTGCTGCCCTATTTTGAGATGTCCGAGCGGCAGTTTTCCGGAATCTACGCCGGCGTGCGCACCGGCATGGCTCCCTTTCTCAACGAGCGCCTGATGCGAGCTACGTCGCGCAGCACGTTCGATATTCGCAAGCTCAAGCGTGATCGGATGTCTCTCTATCTCGACGTGCGGCGTGAGCAGATTACGTCGCTTGGACCGTTGTTCAACGTCCTGATTACGCAGATGATGAACTTCATGTCGGAAACCATGCCGCGTCCGGAAGAGCATCCGGTGCTTGTGCTGCTCGACGAGTTCCAGAACCTCGGCAAGCTCGAGAACGTGACCGAAATGGCGAGCGTGCTCGGCGGCAATGGCGTTTCTATGTGGTTTTTCGTACAGTCGCTGAAGGCTGTAGACGAGATTTATCGCCAGGAAGGGCGCAAGACGCTCATCAACGCCGCTCGCGTGCAGATCTTTTTCGGTGCTCAGGACGCTGACGATCTGCGCTACGTTTCCGAGCAGCTTGGCGAAACGTCGGACGTGCAAAAAGACGTGACGCGCACCAAGGCAACGTTGTTCGACACTTATTACACGCGCTCTGAGCACCGCAAGGAAGTGCGGCGGCCCCTCATGCGGCCGGATGAAATCCGTACGCTCGACAAGAACCAGGTCATCATATTGCCGCGTGGGGAACTGCCAATCCTCGGCACGCGCAATTTCTATTTCGCCGACGGCCAGCTCGCCAAACGCGCATTCATGCCCCTGCCCGCCTCTACCGACACTTCGCGCACGAAAAGACCTGCGTTGGACGCTTCCGCGGCGGTTCCATCTCCTGCGCTCCCGACGATTGTGCCGACAGCATCGGCGTACCGCTCAGGCCTCTTGCAGACCCGCCTGCGGCGCGGCGCGACATTCGCCGCAAAAGCCGGGCGTATGGCTCCGCCGCGGGGCCGGCGCACCATCGTGAAAGAACGGCCGAAAGCAAGCGACACTGCAGGTGTGCCACCTTATGCCGCCATAGATTTTTCCGCGTTGGCGGCCAAAGCGGTGACAACACGCATAGCGCCAGAAAAAGAAGCGGCGGTTGCGGCTATCCTAAACAAGGTGCGATCTCTCCGAGCCCACGCATCCGACACCGAGGCTTTCGATCGAAATTTGAGCGTCGTCGAAGATACTTTGCCTGATGTAGTCGATGAATAAACTAGCATTTCGATGCGGCGGAGGAATCTCAAGAATCCGCGGCGTCGAATTCAACCGCAAATCCCGCATCCATCGCGCTTCGCGCAATGAGATCGACAAGTTCCAATCCGTGAGTTCGCAAAGCGGAATATTCCCTTACGGCGTGGCTAACCTCGGATATCGAAATGCACGGCCTGCCGACATTGTCGATCGGGTAGCGGCCGGGGCTTTGGTGGTGTTGGCTTGCATGCTGACCTCCAGGTGATGTTTGGCAACTTCACTCTGGCAGAGCGCGGGTCGCCTTCCATCCCCATAGGATCTTCACGGAAGCAGACCGGCGGCTTTGCGCATGGGTTTTCAGAAGCGGTCCTTCAGACCCGCAGAGCATAGACGTGATCTAAATCCTGAGCGGACATTGCGAAGAGGCGTGCATGTCGTCATCGCATCTGGAATCCGTGGGCCAGCGGATCGCGATCGTCCACGAAAATCGTATTGTGACCGATGATCCTCGCCCAGCCGCCGACGCTTGGCCGTATGCCCTTGAAAAGCCCAACGTCGGTCTCGGCCTCGACACGGCCCTCGAACACCGTGCCGATCAGGCTTTCCTGGCGGAAGCTGTCGCCGACCTTCAGTCGTCCCTTACCATAGAGTTGCGCCATACGCGCTGAAGTTCCGGTGCCGCCCGGCGAACGGTCGATCGCCTTGTCGCCGTAGAACACCGCGCCGCGGCCGTCGGCATTGCTGCTTGAGGGCCTGTCGCACCAGATGGCGTGATGAACACCGCGTATTTTCTCGTCTTCGGGATGAACCGGATCGCAGACGGGTTCGAGCGCGTCGCGGAGCCTGCGGCTGAGGCCGACGATGTCGCTCGCCGACATGCCGTCCAGACCCTGCCATGTACCCTGCGGCTCGACGACGGCGTAGTAGTTGCCACCATAGGCGATGTCGACGACGAGGCGACCGAGACCGGGGACATCCACGGCGACGTCCGCGGCATGCAGATAGCTGGCGACGTTGAACATCCGGACGGAGTCCACGAACTCGCCCGGCTTCTCATATTGGATATCGACCCTCCCGGCCGGCGTCTCGATTGACAGCTTTCCCGGAACCCGCGGCGTTACGAGGCCCTCTTCGATTGCCGCCGTCACCAGCCCGATCGTGCCGGCACCACACATCGGCAGGCATCCGCTGACTTCGATGAAGATCACGGCGAAATCGCAATCCTGACGGTACGCAGGATAGATGATCGCGCCCGACATGATGTCGTGTCCGCGCGGTTCGAACATCAATGCCTGCCGGATCCAGTCATGGTCGCGTACGAACAGGTCGCGTCGCTCGGCAATTGGGATGTGAGGCAGCAAGGGACCGCCTCCCACGACCAGGCGGACGGGATTGCCGCAGGTGTGGGAATCGATGCAGAAGAAACTGCGGCGCATGGTGTTTTCCTTCGCGGTTCAAGCGGCCTTCGCGCCAGGCGCCTGGCTGCGCTGCAGCACGCCCCTGGAGACCCTGTCGAGAAGGATGGCGACGGCGACGATCGACAGTCCGGCCCGCAGGCCCAGGCCCATTTCCATCCGCGTCAATCCCCGCGTCACCTCGGCTCCAAGACCACCAGCCCCGACGAGGCCCGCCAGGACGACCATGGCCAGCGACAGGAGGATGCACTGGTTGAGGCCAACCAGGAGCGTCGGGGTGGCCGAAGGGATTTCGATCTTGAACAGAACAGACCGTGGCGAGGCGCCGGTGGCTTGGCCGAGCTCCAGCAGGTCTTTGGGCACCTGGTTGAAGGCCAGGGTTGTCAGGCGCAGCATCGGAGGAATGCCGTAGACGATCGTCGCGATGATCGCCGGGACGCGGCCGAGGCTGAAGATCATGACGGCGGGGATGAGATAGACCCATGGCGGGACGGTCTGCATGATGTCCAGCACGGGACGGATCGCGGCTTCGAACTTCCGGTAGCGCGATGCCAAAATGCCAAGCGGAAAGGCGATCGACACGGAGATGATCACCGCCACCGTCACCAGCGCCAGGGTCTGCATCGAAGCGGTCCAAAAACCCGCCAGCAGGCAGAATGCAAGCGCGATGGCTGTCACCACGGAAACCCGAACGCTGACGAAGAACGCGGCGAGAAGGGCAGCCAAGACGATCGTTGCATAGGGTGGCGGGTAGAGCAGAGCGGTTTCGATGGCGCCCAACACCGCCTCGATCAACTTGGTCAGCGCGTCGAAGAACGGATGGAAGTTCTTGTTCAGCCAATCCACTGCGGGGGCGAGGTAAGCCCCCGGCGAAAACTGCACCAGATCAAGGTTCATCTTACACGTCCCTCGGCGCGATGCGCCGCGCTCTGTGTGAGCCTGTCGAGCATCATGGTCAGGATGACGATCGCGATCGCGGCGTTGATCGAAGTGGCGATGTCGAGCGTGCGCACGGCTGTGTAGATTGTCTCTCCGAGACCTCCCGAACCGACGATGCCGGCGATGACGACCATGCCGAAGGCCATCATCAGGCTCTGGTTGATCCCGGCCATTATGCTCGGGATGGCAAAAGGCAGCCTGATCTTGATGAACATCTGCCACGGCGTCAGGCCGCTTGCCTGGCCAAGCTCGATAAATTCGTGCGGCGTCATCCGAATGCCTAGCGACGTGAGCCGGATGGCGGGCGGCATGGCGACGATGACAGTAGCGACGAGCGCAGTCGCCGGCCCGTAGCCCAATAGCGCGATCGCAGGAAGCAGGTAGATATAGGGCGGAAGCGTCTGGATCAGGTCGAGCACTGGTTCGAGAAACCGGTTGAACGACTTGACGAAGCCCGCCACGATCCCAACTGGAATGCCGACGGCAAGGGCGAGGATCGTGGCGGTAGTCACCAGGGCCAAAGTGCTCATGGTTTCGGTCCAGAGCCCCATGACCGCACAAAAGATCAGGGCGACCCCGGCGACGACGCCAGACAAGGGATTGATCAATCGCCATGCGAGCAGCGCCGCGATGATTGCGATCAAGTAGAACGGTGCGAGTTGCAGGAGCCACAGGACACCGTCGTAAGTGCCCTCAAGCACGGTCCTGAAAGCGTCGAATAACCATTCGCCGTTGTCGCTGATCCAGCCAAGTGCCGTGTCCGTCCAGGCATCGAAAGTGTCGGTAATGAATGACGTGTCCATTTCGCTCCTCCCGAACTATGCCGCAGCGAGCTCTCTTGCGGGCGCCCCAGCAACGCCTCGCAGCAAGCCACGGATGGTGACGATACCGATGACGGTCCCATTCTCCACGACAGCGACCGCGTCGCGTTCGGACTGCATGGTGAGGTCGATGAGTTCGCCAATGTCGGCCTCCGGCGACGTCCGAAGCAGCGCGTTCACATCACACTGCGGCTGCGAGCTCTTGAACTCGGCCACGGGACGCATCACGGAGTGAGCCTTGACCAGATGGATCCTGGATATGCCCGCCACGAAATCGGAGACATACTCGTCGGCGGGTTTGGTGACGATTTCCTCAGCCGTGCCGACCTGGACGATGACGCCGTCCTTCATGATGGCGATGCGGTCGCCGATGCGGATGGCTTCCTCGAGGTCGTGGGTGATGAACACTGCCGACTTGCCAAGCGACTTGGTGAGGTTGCGGAATTCGTCTTGCAACTGGCGGCGGATCAGCGGGTCAAGCGCGCTGAACGGCTCGTCCATGAGAATGATTTCGGGGTCCGCCGCCAATGCCCTGGCGAGGCCGACGCGCTGCTGCATGCCGCCGGACAGTTCGACGGGATAGCGCGACGTCCAGTCGCCAAGGCCTACTTTTTCGAGGGTTGCGCGGGCGGTCCTGTTGCGCTCCTCTTTCGCAATGCCCCGCACCTCAAGACCGAAGGCGGCGTTCTCCAGCACCGTCCTGTTGGGGAGAAGCGCCACGCTCTGAAACACCATACCGATGTTGCGGGCGCGCATGTCGCGGAGTTCTGCAGCATTCAGCTTGGCGATCTCCTTTCCCTTCACCGTGATCTTGCCGAGGCTTGGTTCGATCAGACGATTAAGGAGGCGGATCAGTGTCGACTTGCCGCTCCCCGAGAGTCCCATGACGCAGAATATCTCACCACGGCGGACCTGGAAGCTGGCATCGGAGACGCCCACCACGCAGTCGAAGTCCTGCAGCACCTGTTTTTTGGATAGCCCACGTTCGGTTATGGCCTTGACGGCAGCCTGAGCGCGGCTACCGAAAATTTTCCATACGGACTGGCAGTCCACCAGCACTTCATTGGAGTCCTTCATCGCACTGTTCATTGCGTTCCCCATGGGCCGGCTTGGCGTCGGCCTTCGCGTTCTTCGAAGTTTCGAGGCGGGCCGCCGATGTCGACGACCCGCCGGACGATTATTCGGCCTTGATGTTCTCCCAGCGCTTCAGGAGATCGGCATGGCTATCGGTCCAGGCTTTGATGGCCTCGTCCATGGTCTTGCCTTCGTTGACGGCGGAGTTGATCGAGGTGATGTCGGCGAGCGGGACGTAGACGCTGGCGATGACCTCGCGTGCGTGCGGATTGTCAGCCGAGAAACCCTTTTTGCCGATCCAGTAATAGCTCTGCGGCGGCGGGAAGATTGCCTTCGGATCCTTGAGGAACTTCACGTCATATTTCTGCATCATCCACGACGGTTCCCAGATGGTGACAGCAATCCATTCCTTGCGGTCGGTTGCCGATTTGAGCGCTGCGGTCATGGCCGCGGTGCTGCCTTCGACGAGCTGAAGTTTCAGATCGTATGCCTTCACAGAGTTCGCCGTATCACGCATCAGACCCGATCCCGGCTCAATACCGACGATCTTGCCGCCGAACTTGTCGGCGTTGTCATTCAGCTGGTCCATCGATTCGATCGTCACGTATTTCGGCACCGCAACGCCCTGGAAAAGACCGTGCGAAACCGGAGAGATCTTCTCGAGCTTTTTCTTGTTCTTGTCCCAGTAGTCCTGGGCGACATAGTCCGTCTGCGAGGCGAGGATCTGGACGTCGCCCTTGGCCAACGCGGCGTAGGCGATGCCCCACTCTGAGAAAGGCACCACCTTCACGGTGTAGCCGGAATCTTCGAGCACCTTCTTGGTGATGCCGGTGATCGGGGTGAGGTCCTCCCAGGACATCGTGCCTATGGTAATGGTCTTTTCTTCCGCCTGCGCGGACAGCATGGTCATACCGACCATCGCGGCAGCGCAGAGCGCTTTCCACAACGTCTTCATTTTACTCACTCCTTATTGTTGTTCCCATTCTCATTTGAAGACTTTGCGGTCGGCTCAGTCCTCATATTGCGCGGCGAGGGCTCATCCCTCGCGGCCTGCACGCAATTCCTGCAATCGGATCACGGTGTTGACGCCGAGCCATGCGAGCGGCTCCGGAGGGAGCCTGGCGGGCTCCGGCTGATCCGAGAATTTGTCGAGCATGTCCGAGTGGGTGCCGGTCGCCAGATCGGCGGCCATGACGCCCGCGAGCGTGCTTTTCACGGTCCCGAGACCGTTCTCGCAGCACGCCGAGTAGAGGCCCTCTTCTATTTCGCCGAAGGCCGGCACATGGTTGCGGCTGAGGCAAAGCCGCCCGGCCCAGACGTGCTCGAACGGCACATCCTTGAGGTCCGGAAACCTGGCGTCCAGGGATGTCCGCTGCTCAGCGCCAATCCCGGCCAAGCGCTTCTCGCCGACCTGGACGGTCCAGTCGTAGGTGAACCTGGTCCGGATCACGATACGCGAAGACCCATCTGATGTGATCTTCCTGACCGTCGCCCCCATCGGATCGGCCGGGAGTAACGCCCACCTGTCCTTGCCGGTGGACCTCGACGTGAAAGGGGCGGTCATCGATGCGTAGGTGAAGATGTGCATAAGGCGGCCGCGGAAGTGGCCGAAATCCTCGACGTGGCCATTGACGCCCAGGATGACTTTCGGAGCGGTCACACTTCCGTTGCGCGACATGGCCTTCCACATCCCGCTCCGGCGCTCCAGTTTGAGCACCGGCGAGTGCTCGAATATGTCGGCTTTCGATGCCAGCCCGGCCGCAAACCCGCGGATATAGTCTGCAGGTTGGATCATCACGGCGCCCGGCGTGTAGAGACCTCCCCGGTAGTATGATGAGCCGGTGATCTCCCGCATTTCGTCCGCATCCAGGAAGCGGTGCTCTTCGCCAATGCCAGCGAGCGAGTGGCCGTAGCTTTCGTTGAGCCTCATCCCGCGGTCTGTCGCCGCAGCATTGATCTTTCCCGATGGGTCGAAGGTGCGCACGGTCATGCCATATGCGGCGGCGGCGTCGGCGGCGAAAGCGATCGCAAAACGGTTCTGGGCGATCTCCGTCCTTGTCTCGGCCTCATCGGCGACGGAATATTCGCCCGACGAGATATTGTGCGGAACGTCGATCATGTAGCCGGAGTTCCGGCCCGAGGTCCCTTTGGCGATCTCACCCGCCTCCAGCACGACGATCTTGTCGTCAGGCCGCAGTTGAGACAGCCGCCGCGCGGCGGAGAGGCCCGCGAAGCCGGCACCGATGATCAGCCAGTCGGCCGAAACGTCGCCGTCGAGCGTCCGGACGGGGAAGCCGCGTCTGCTGATCGCCTCCCAGCCCGAGGTTCCGGATTCCGCCGGAAGACGCTTGACGACGATGTCGGTCACCGGATGGTCTCGTCGATTGAACGATCCGATACGTCGATCCAGACCGTCTTCAATTCGCAGTAGTTGTCGTGCGCGAAGACCGACTTGTCGCGTCCGCCGAAGCCGGATTCCTTGTAGCCGCCGAACGGCGTCGTTGCGTCGCCTTCGCCGAAGCAGTTGACGGTCACGACGCCCGCCCGGATTTCGCGCGAGAGCTTGATCGCCTTGCGCAGGCTGCCTGTGTAGACGGATGCGGTCAGCCCGTAATTCGTGTCGTTGGCGAGAGCTATCGCCTCGGCAAGCGAATTGAACGTCGTGACCGAAAGGATCGGTCCAAAGATCTCCTCCTGGAAGAGGCGGCTCGAAGGCGTGACGCCGTCGACGATGGTCGGCTCGATGTAGATGCCCTTATGCGTGGCCCCGCCATGGACGACGGAAAGCTTTTCGGTCTTCACGTCGCCGAGGAAGGATTTCACTTTCTCGAAATGGTTCTTGCTGACCAGCGCGCCGATGCGGTTTTCCGGGTCGAGCGGATCGCCGGTCTTCCACTCGCGCATATAGGCGCCGATCCGCTGCAGCAATTCGTCCTTGATCTTGGCGTCGACGATGAGCCGCGACGTGGCCGAGCAATTCTCCCCCATGTTCCAGAACGCGCCGTTGACCACCTGCTCGGCGACGAGGTCGAGGTCTTCGGCATCATCGAGAACCACCGCCGGGTTCTTGCCGCCGCATTCCAGCACGACGCGCTTGAGGTTGGAGTCCGCCGCGTAATGCAGGAAACGGCGACCTGTCGGTGTCGATCCGGTGAACGCCACCATGTCGACATCCATATGCATGCCGATCGGCTCACCGACTTCCTTGCCGCTGCCGGTGACGACATTGAAGACGGCTGCGGGGATGCCCGCCTCATGCGCCAGCTCCGCGACACGAAGCGTCGTCAGCGTCGTCTCCTGGGCCGGCTTCACGATCACGGAGCATCCGGCGGCAAGCGCCGGACCGATTTTCCAGGCCAGCATCAGCAGCGGAAAATTCCAGGGCAGGACGCACCCGACGACGCCGACCGGTTCGCGCACAACCATGGTCAGCGCGTTCGAGCCCACGGGGGCAACGTTGTCATAGAGTTTGTCGATCAGTTCGGCATGCCAGCGGAGAGTATGGATCGTGTCCGGAACATCCACGGTCTGGCATTCGCGGACCGGCTTGCCGCTGTCGAGGCTCTCCATGACCGCGAGTTCGTGACGGTTATCCTCCAGAAGCTTCGCGAATTTGAGGAGTACGGCCTTGCGTTCACTGGGCGAGCGGAGATGCCAGCGGCCGTCGTCAAAAGCTTGCCTGGACTTGGCGACTGCGAAATCGACATCGGTAGCATCGCACGCCGCGATCTCGGCAAGCGTATCGCCCGTCGCTGGATTGGTCGTCTTGAATGTCTTGCCGGAATTCGCCGGACGAAATGCACCATCAATGAAGGCATTGGTCGGAAATTGAAGGCCTGCGGCAATCGCCTTGTATTCGGCAGCGGTCAAAGGGTCATGCATGGTTTGCTCCCGACGTGATCTGGGCGACCGTGCGCTTCAAGGTGGCGACGACAGTCTGGAGAGTTCGCTTTTCTTCTGAATTGAGCGAGCGCAGTGGCGCCCGCACCGGGCCTGCCTTCAGGCCTATCAACTCACAGCCGTGCTTGATCGACTGGACGAATTTTCCGCACTCCAGAAAATCCATAAGCGGCAGCATCGCGGTCATGATGGCGCGGCCCTTGTCGAAGTTCTTTTCGAGCACGCAGGCCTCGTAGAGCGCGACATGCTCGCGCGGCAGGAAATTGGAGCCGGCGCAAACCCAGCTCCTGGCGCCCCATGCAAAGAATTCGAGCGCCTGGTCGTCCCAGCCGCAGGAAAGCGAGATGTGCGGAAACTTACGGGCGAGCAGGTGGACGTTGCTCATTTCACCCGAGCTTTCCTTGATCGCCACGACATTCTTGGATCTGCCAACGCGGGCGAAAAAGTCCTCCCGCATGGTGACGCCCATGCGGGCCGGATAGTTGTAGAGCATGATCGGCAGGTTCGCTGCGCGGTCCACCGTCAGCGCATGAACGGCGTTTTCTCTTTCGGTCGGCAAGGCGTAGGGAGGCGACGATACGAGGATGGCATCAGCGCCAATTTCCTTCGCCGCCTTGGCATATTCGACCGAGTCTTCCGTCCTGATGGCCCCCGTTCCAACGATGAGCGGGAGCCGGGTGCCAATGACCTCCTTGGCATAGGCGGCGAGATCGAAGCGCTCCTGGGCGCTCTGCGCGTAGTATTCGCCCGTCGAACCACCGACGATGATGCCGTGCACCCCGGCGTCGATGAGTGACTCAAGAACTGCCGCGAAGGCGGAGCGATCAATCTGCCCATCGGGCTCAAGCGGCGTCACCGCTGGCGTATAGATACCCTCGAATTTCAAGTCATTCCTCCGTCGATGGAGTGGCCGTTTCGACGAATGCGCTTTTCGAGACGCACGAAGCCGTCTGCGAACTTCTCACGCGAGAATTCTCAGTGCCCCGAACCCGCCGATCGCATTTGATGGCTTGGAAAATCGCACAGGGTCGTCAGGGAGTCAATGGATTGTATTATCTGCGTACACAATTTTTATATTTTGAAAACACACTACCTGCTCGCGAGGACGATCCGGGACCGGTCAATTGGGTTCGGCTGAGTTTGCCGACGACTATGCGATTGCCGGCAAACTGCCTCAAGACCAGAAGCAGCGAGAGCGAGCATTCCTCTCGCGCAGTGCGTTTCGAGCCCGCTCTGTCACGTGATTTGAGCAAATGGGATGATCCCAACCCGGAGGTAATCCGGAAAGTTGGGTCTTCGAATTTCACCGGGATCGATTACAGCGATGCGGTCAAGGATCGCCAACGAGGGCATCGGCCTTCAATCCTTGGGGCGCGATAAACATCTCCATGTTTTCGCGCGACAGTTCCCAATGCTCGAACACGAGGTCGACAACGGCATCCTCTTTGTGAGCGCCGATAGCAGAGATGAAGCCGTCGTGGTGTTCGACTGCTAACTGAAGCCGCTTGCGCATGTCAGCGTTGCGCGGCCGAAAGAATGTGTGACCGATACGGGCGTGGTCTATCAGCAGCCTTCCGAGACTCGGCTGAAGGTAGGCATTGCCGGACATCTCGCCGATGATCTCGTGAAATCTGTTGTTCTCAAGCACCATGGAAAGCGCGTCGCTGGACACACTTGCTTTGCGGAAACGCTCCTGTGTGTCCTTCAGATCCGAAAGCTGTGAGGGCTTGAAATTCTGGACGGCCAATCGGCCGATGGCAGCGTAGATCATGGGCGCGACCAAGAAGAAATGCCGAAGTGTCGAATGGTTCATCGGGACAACCCGGGCTCCCCTGTTCGCACGGATTTCGATGTATCCTTCGCCCTCCAATCTGCGGAAGATTTCCCTGACTGGGGTCCGCGAGAGACCGTAGCGCTCGCTGAGCGCCACCTCATCCAGATCCTCATCAGGATCAAGTTCCATCGTCAGGATGCGACGCTTCAGATCGTCGTAGAGACTGCCCTTGCTGCCCTTCATCGCGCACCTTCGGAATGATTCTGATAGTCAATGACATTTAGTCTGGGAGGAAGAATCGCATGCGTTGGTGAGCGAGTCAACGGATTGTATTTTCTTGGTACACAATATACAGCGGTCATCAAATCACACCCGTCGGGGGGACACTGACGGATCCGACCCACACTGCTAATCGAACAACGCACAAGGACAGCCTAGGTAAAAGGAATGGCCAAGAGGTTTGCTTTTCTCCTGGTTCGCGACTTCACCTTGTCACCGCTGTCGCTCTTCATCGACACGTTGCGCCTGGCGGGCGATGAGGGCGACCGGAGCCGCAGGGTCGAATTCGACTGGCAGATCATTGGCGAACGCGGCCTGCCAATCAGGGCCAGCTGCGGCGTCGAATTGCTTCCGACGAAGGAGATCGGCAATCCGGAGGACTTTGACAACGTCGTCGTGGTCGGTGGCCTGCTTGACACCAATCGAGCCCTCAGTTCAGAGAAAGAGGCATTCCTTTTGCGAGCCGCTGAGAAGGGGGTGCCTCTTACCGCGCTTTGCACGGGAAGTTTCGCGCTTGCCCGTTACGGGTTGCTGGATGGCTATAGCGCCGCCGTCAGCTGGTTCCACATCAAGGATTTTCGGGCTGAGTTCCCCGATGTGAACGCACATGCCGATAGTCTGTTTTCCGTCGACCGTGGCCGCTCCACTTGTGCCGGCGGCACGGGTGCGGCTGACCTTGCCGGCTATTTCGTGTCGCAATTCATCGGTCGGAAAGCGGCGGAAAAAGCCGCCAAGATCCTTGTCCTTGATCGTATTCGAAACACCAGGGACGTGCAGCCCGTCGGGGATCTGTTTCCCGAAGCGTCGAGCCGCGCGGTAAAGCGGGCTCTTCTGTTGATGGAAAGCAATATTCAGGAGAAAGTCTCGATCACCGAGATCGCAGGCCGGTTGAATTGTTCCAGGCGCCAGCTGGAGCGTCTTTTCGGGACTGAATTGGGCGTCAGCCCGATGGCGGCGTATCTCGCGCTACGGGTGCATTATGCGAAGTCCCTGCTGGAGGACAGCGACTTGCAGATAGGGGAAATCGCATACCGATGCGGTTTCGAAAATGCCGGGCATTTCAGCCGGGTATTCCGTCAGCAGACCGGTATGACGCCTACCAATCTTAGGCATCCGACCCGCTCGGCCAGCAATCCCACCAAAGAATGATCATCAAGCGCTGGGAAAGAAATGTGCACCTCGGGTGCGAAGTTTGCTAAATCACCGTTGTCTGCTTGTGTGAAAACGCGACCCCAGCCGTCGTAGGACATGTCTATTTTCAGGCAATCGCAAAAATTGAACTCTGCGACGGAGTCGGGAGCATTGCTGCCATCCAGCCTGATCATTCTGTGACGAATGCGTCCACCGCGCGAGGACGCTAGGTCGGCCCTTGGTCAACGCTCGTAATCGTTCTCGTTTGAGCGCTGTGTCTTGCGGTCCTGCTCTTCTGCTTGATGAGCCTTCTGCTTGTTGGCTTCCTTCTGCTTGGCTCTCACCTTCTCCTGCTCGGTGCCTGTGCGCGGCTGCTCCGGCTGGCGGGGATCGTCCGGAGCTGGAAGGTCTCGCCCTCGTGCCTCACGCTCGGGGATCGGCTCGCCACCGCCACCACGACGCTGCTGCTGCCGCTCGAATTGCAGCCGCGCGAGACGATCATGCATCTTGTTGTTGACCTCTTCACGGTATTGTTCGAACTGTCCTTGATGCGCCGGCGGCAGCGTCTCGCGCATGTTGTCGAGAGCCTGATTGACGCGGGCCATCTGACGCCGCATTTCCAAGGGGGTTTGCGCCATGTCCAAATCTCCTATCAGTGCATTCAATTCTCTCATGCCGGGATGGGACAGAAAAGACTTCTGGCCCTGCTTGTCGTCTGCTGCGCGATCCGTAGTTGGGTTTGAGTGCCCTCCCCCTGCCCGATCGCGACGGAACTCAAGAAAATCGTTGCCGATCGACTCTGCTGCCGAGAGAGCCTGACCGACTATGCCCGCGGTCCGCATCGTCGTCACAGTCTTTTGCCATGCGGCAGCGATTGCATCGCCGTTGACGACAAGGGATTGCCCATCGATACGGCGTTGCCGCTTGGCTTCCAGCAAAGCCCGCGCCGCTTGCAGGAAGCGCGGGCCGATCGGGAGCCCGGTGAAGATCCCGATCTTCAGCAACGATGGGGTTAGCATCGTCTGCCGCAGCACGAATAGTTAGAGATCACTAATGTTTCGTCAAGCCGACTTTGCAGGGGTGTCGAAACACGCCTGCAGCGTGCCTCGTCCTGGCCGAGTGTCAAAGCCCGCAGCCCGCCACCTTAGAAGCGGTGACGGGCCAATCAGGAAGGGTAAGGAGTGCTACGTTGCGCTACGTGTTCGTCAATCGTAGACCTTCACAATTTTTCGGGTTCCCGGATCCACAAGGACGGTTCGGTTGTCGATCACCGCATAGCGATATTTGACATTGGGGATTTCGTGAACCTCGACGGTTTCGGGCAGAGCCGTACCCACATTGAGTTCGACACCGGGAACCTTCACAGAAGCGAGCGGCTGCTTCTTAACATATTCCCTTACGACCGTGTCCTGTTCAGGCGTGATCACAACGTCCTGAGCTGCAGCTGCGCCGACGCCGGCAAGCAGCAGAACCGCAGCAGCGGCGATCTTGAAATTGGTTCTCATGTTTCAATGCTCCTATGGAGTGCGTTGCCCCGCCCCGCCGAACTTGATTGAATTCAAAATGTTCCTCCCCTGGACCTTAGTCCACGTAATGACTGGACCTAGGTCTGAGTTGCCACGGCAACGGTTCTGACGTTCTGACCGCCTCGCCCAGTTCGAGGCGTCATTTGTCGCACTGTTGGGAGAAACGTTTGCGCGCTTGTGGAAACGCCAAACAGGCGACTTCATATCTGATGAAATTAGCTAGCTGTGAGCGCCTTTGCCGCTGGAAGCACTAAGAAGGGTCGAAAGCCTCTTAAATATCTCCGCGTTTCAGTCGACCGCAGCCGCCTCCAATTTTCCAGCGCGCAGCAGGTATTGCTAAGCGACGGAGAGAGCGCCCGCCAATGCGGTGGCCAGGGACATCCTATAATGTCCTGTCTTTCAATCAAAACAAGATGGTTATGAAGTTTCAACTGTCCAGCGATGTCGATTGAGGTTCAACCAAATCCGTCTACGTTTTGGGGCGAGTTCGAGATCTTCGATAAAGCGTCAGGGCCAGCACACAGGAAAAGCAACTTAGCGCTCTCCAGCTCAAGCAGAAGCTATCTCCCGGCAGATACGCTGATGGAAATGGACTTTATCGGTTGTTGACCCATCGGGCGCCAAGCGCTGGATACTCTGGGTCGTCGTCCAGGGACGGCGGCGGGACATAGGGCTGGGAGGTGTCTCGCTTGTCGGTTTGGCGGAGGCGCTCAAGGAGGCCAAACACATGCTCTATATGCTCAAGAACAAGAACCTCAGCGACGCGGAAGCCAGGATCACCTGATCCTCGCCACCTGAGATCGCATGGCGGGCAATCAGCGGCTGCAACCAAATCGACTGAAGCTCGTTGTATCTTGTCGAGTTCTGTACGTTTCCGACAAATCTCTTGCGATGTAGCGTACATTGGGTAAGATGGCCTGCGGACGGCCTCTCGACTGGTCCTGCGATGAGGCGAGCCATGGGCAATAACGATCTGTCCGTCGTCCTGCGCGATGCTAGGTTTCTCCTGCTTCAGATCCGAAGGTCCGTCTCATCGGGCGGTCACATTGAGGCTGTGGCGGAGTTCGACGCGCTGGTTGGCGTGGCAGTTGACGAGGCCACGCGCAAGCTGTCCGCTTTGGATAATGAAAAACCAAAGCGAGGCGATTTGCCCGACTAGCGAAAACATATCCGGCCGAGCTGTCCGCAGTTGAACTGGCAGCGTATTGTCCCCGCTGATGGCCGCGAGCGGGAGATAACTGTGGGCATTGCGAGGATTTTTGACATCAAGTTAACTCTCAAGGGGCTTCGCGCGGGTTCCAGAGATAGAAAAAGCGCGGCGTTGATCAAAACTGGCGATGCTCGAAACTTGCTGCGGGGGCCAACCTTCTGGATGAGGCCTACCACGAAATGTACGCCCTTAACCGTTCATTGACTCTCGCCGCTTGCGGTCTCTAAATCGTTTCTGAGGGAACGTTCTTGCACGTGCGTACTGGGAGGCGCTCGATGTTGAACCAGCTCGGCAATTCTTGCTTTTGTCCCGCTGATTTGCAGATCTGCCAACGGGTCTTCGACCGGCTTTGTGCCGAGCGAAATTTCGACCACACAAGCCAACAAGCAGAGCTCATAGCTTCGGCGGTGCTTGATCGCTTTCAAATCGGCCACTTAGATGAAGGCGAACTTTGGCTTGCCGTCCGTACGTGCACCCTGTACCGGCGGGCCGTGGCAATGCTTCGAAGCGCCGACCACCCAGCTTTCTATCGAGGCGCCACCCGTGGCCCGGACTTGCCGAGCAGCCGGGCATATTCTGCTTCAGGCTCGCCATAAAAGCCACCAGCGGCAGCGATCAGGCCCTCTCGGTCGCGAACGGTGACTTCACCGCGGCGGGACTTGATGAGCCCGTCTCCTTCCAGCAGTTGCAGGGCGATCGTTACGCCGGGACGCCTGACGCCAAGCATCACGGCCAGGAAATCGTGGGTGATCGCGATTTCGTCGCCGATGATCCGGTCGTCGCACATCAGCAGCCATCTCGCCAACCGATCTTCCAGCCTCGCGCGGGCATTGATCAACGCCGTGGATCTGGTCTGGATGTGCAGGTAGTGAACATAGCGAAGCAGCAAGAGCCGGAGAGTTGGACTGCTTTCCAGCGCAGCCTTGAACGGCTCCGCGTCGATGCCAACCGCCTCACTCGTCACCTGAATATAGCAATCGTGGGTTGCCCAGTCGACGCCCATGACCAAGGCGCAGGCGGTCATACCTTCGCGGCCGATAATACCTACCTCCGCATTCGCTTCCGGCCGAATTTTCGCCACGACAGATGCGATGCCGCTTTCGAGAAAGTAGACGCACTCAATGGGCTCGGCAGCCGATTCCAGCGGAGTCTTCAATTTAAGATGTCGGTTGTGCATGTAGGGCTGAAGGAGTTCGAAATCGGCTTGGCTGAGGCGACCTAACAGTTCGCTTCTGCTCTGGGTAACTTCCTGGTCCATGGCGCCCTCCCATAAAGGCAAGAGCGCTTGTCATCTCCCAGCCGCCTGCGCCCGTGGCAAATGCAGACGATGGCAAACTGTACCATAATTCCGCGAACCGTACGTTTCGCACTATTGCCGATTTGGGGACTCGCTGGACGGCTCCGAAACCCCGCTGTCTGGCGCTCGGGTCACGCGGTGATTTGATGGTTTTGCGTGTGTAGTGGTCGCCTCAGGCGACGTCCTCTGACGACCCTTTGAGGGTCCGGTAGATTTGCAACCGCGAGCACTTCATGGCTTCGCTATCTCCGAGACGCCCACCGGCGTTCGGTGTTGTCACCTGTGCTCTTTTCCGTGGAAATCTCGCCGCTGGTGTCGGATCGTGGCTTTCGACAACGGATCTGATCCTCCGTGAACGATACTTGGAAGTCGAAATTGAAATCGCTTCCGAATGACGACACCCAATCGAACTGCCAATTCATCCGCGCCTTGAAGTCCAGCAACTCAGTCAGAGGAGCGCGCGAGCATACGACCAGGGAGACATCGTGATGCATCAAATGCTGATTGGCGGCGTCGATGTGATCCGAAAGGAATGAACAGCCGGTGCAGCGATAATCCGCATTAGGCGGAAACATGAAGTGATAGACGATTAACTGGCTACGGCCCTCAAAGAGGTCAGCGAGCGATTTCTTCCTTGGGTCGTAGTCGCGTAAACGCCTTTTCTTTCTTGAAGTGCACCTTATGCGCTTCAAACCAGTCCCGGTAAGGCGGCATGACGGATCACATCATCGCGCCGTATCGAACTCGTACGGCTTTTCGATCCGCAGCCAAGGCAGGGCTCGCCGGTCCGCCGCGAGTTGTTGACGCTGGTGCGCCTCGGGGAGGGTGTTGTTCAATTTTGAAGAGGTCGCGATGACAGGGAGAGACCGCGCTGGAGCGACCGTCTTCTACAAAGATGGCGATGGCGAGATTTATTGCACTTTCCAGGTGCGAGGACGTGGCGGCGAGAACCTGATCGGCACATACAGCTATCTCGACCTGACCCCGCTCGGTCGCAATGAAAATGGGCCGTCCCATACTTTGGGCGATTGGGTCCGTCTTCATGACGAGTATGATGCTCGATGATAATCCCGGCGGCGGCGGGGGTCACAATCGTCGCTCTATGAGGGTCTGCAACCACCCAGCAGAAAGAGCAGCACCCGGCAGGATCTCTCGACGCCACCTTGATTGGTTTGGGAAAGTAACGTGAGGAACGCTGTCGCGAACTATCTCCGCGAGGAAGGCTACAGAAATCCGGCAAGGTCCAGTAACGTCCATGAAAAATGTGGGGTGAAGCGTGGGGTGCGGCGCTTCATTTTCCCTCTTCGGCTGCAGCCCTGCGAAACGAGCCGCCATCAGAATCACCATCTGTTCTCGTCGTTCGTGCTACAATCGAAGACGAACCTAGAGACCGACAGCGGCGCTTGGCAGGGTAACACCCCTGCATTCCCCTACGGCTGGTAATCCTTTTGGCGCAATTGCGTGAGCGCTGAAGTAAAATTACACTTCGGCTTACGTGGGGAAAGGCGCCATGTGCGGCGCAGACAATGTGCCCCCCAAAGCCCCGCCGCCGCATGGGTGCATGTCCCCACGGCTTCGCCTGAACGGTAAAAACCCGCCGTCGCAACGGCGGGTTTTTATCGTTTCCGGGTTACGCAGCTACTTGCGTATGATCCATTCCAGCAACTCAGGATCGATGTCATCGCTATCCGTGAAGTCGCTTATCAACTGCTCAGCAAACGTACGCCATCGATCTTCAGGGATTTTCTCTTCGATGACGAGTTTTATGAAGGCGCTGCGCAGAACGTCGCGGACAAAAGGCGATACCTGATTACATGGCCGGTCCATGATGCCAACTCCCCATCAGAGGGCGGGAGCTTTGCGAAGTCTCAAGCACCGACGCCCTGTAACCCAGTTGGTGACGACTTCGATTCATAAGCACATCCGACGTAGGCACAATGGGATTCCACCGTACGTTTTTAACCAAACCGAAGTGCCTGGATTGCCCGGCTTCGGGCGAGCGCTAGCTTGGCGGGGCGGCTATGACTAGCCGCAGCGCCGACGCGGGTTTCACTGTTGTCTCGCCGGCAATACCGCGCCGGCCGTTTTGCCGGGCTCTGTCAAATATGGAATCGCCTTAGCCTGTTTGGCGTACTTTCAGCGCGATGCCCTCTTTTGAGTTGCCTTTGATAGTTGCGAACGCAAAGAGGGCGGGGTCGCGCCCGCCCTCTTCTCGTGAGTTGCAGCCGTGGCTACTTACCCGACAGCTGCTTGGCGTTCTCGGCCGTGATCGCCGTCGTGTCGACGGTGACCGTGGGTTCCACCGACGAGGCGCAATCGAGCAGGATCTTCTTCGACATTTCGATCGCTTCCTTGGCGCCGGTCGGATAGGTGAAGGTCGCCGCCCAATCACCCTTGGCGACGGCTTCGATGCCGCCCGCAGGTCCCGGCAAGCCATCGGTGCCGATGATCTTGACGTCCTTGCCGGCGCCCTTGGCGGCAAGCAGCGCGCCCGCCGCCATCATATCATTCGAGGCGTAGAGCACCTTGATGTCGGGATGCGCCTGCAGCATGGCGGCGAAGGCGGTCTGGGCTTTGTCCGGCACCCAGTCGGCCGCCTGCTCAGCCACAACCTGGATCTTGGCATTCGCCTTCACCCCGTCCTTAAAGCCGTTCAGCCGTTCGACCGCCGGCGTGGAGCTTGGCAGTCCCTCGAGCACGGCTGCCTCGCCGCCGTCCGGCAGCAAGGTCTTGGCGGTGTATTTGCCCGCTTCCATGGCGATCTTGTAGTTGTCGCCGCCGATAAAGGCGGTGTAGTCCTTGCCAGGATCGCCAACCGTCTTGCGATCGAGTTCGATGACCGGGATGCCGGCATCCATGGCACGCTTGACGGCAGGCGTCAGCGGTGCCGCCTCGAAGGGCGAGATCAGCAGGAGGTCGACCTTCTGGGTGATGAAGTTGTCGACCTGCGAAGTCTGCGTGTTGACGTTGCCGGCGCCGTCGGCGATCTGCAGCGTGAAGCCTGGCACTTGCTTCGCTGCCGCGGTCAGCTCGTCATTGACGTGCTGGCGATAGGGTTCTGCATTGTTCGCCTGCGAAAAGCCGATGATGAACTGACCGTCCTTGGCGCAGGCCTTGACCATCGGGCCGGCAGCCTGGGCGGCTCCCGCCATGCACAGGCCAGCGCCTGCCATAAGCGCGGCCTTGAGGGCACGCCTTTTTCTCGTGGTTTCCATATTCACTCTCCTCCTCGTCGGGCCGGGGGGCCAGACCTTGGTTGACTGACACTTACTTGCCGCCGCTTCGTCCTAACGGCCCAAACCCTCGCGGCGGCGAACGAGGGATTGAAGCACTGCCGCCAGCACGATGATCGCGGCGGTCGCGAGCAGCTGCATGGCGGGGGTGATGTTGTTGAGCTGAAGGATGTTGGCGAGCGCGCCGAGCATGATGGTGCCGGCAACGGTGCCGACCATCGAGCCGGCGCCGCCGAACAGGCTGGTGCCGCCAATGACCACGGCGGCGATTGCGGTGAGCTCGTAGCCCATGCCGTCATTGGCGCTGCCGAAATTGAACTGGCCGGCATGCACGATGCCGGCAAGTGCGGAGGCAAAGCCGGTGATGGCATAGACCGAGATCTTCACCATCGACACCGGCACGCCGGAAATGCGCGCGGCGCGCTCATTGCCGCCGACGGCAAAGACATAGCGGCCGAAACGTGTGGTGTTGAGCACCACCGTGGCGATCGCGGCAAAGGCGATGAACACGATGGTGGCCACCGGAACGGTGTTGCTGAACAGGCGTTCGCCAAGCACCGCGAACACCGGGGGCGCCAGGCCAGGCCCGTCGCCATAGGAAATGTTGATGTACTGATTGCCCGACACCACCAGCGCCAGGCCGCGCGCCGCCTGCAGGCCGGCCAGCGTGACGATGAACGGCTCGAGCCGGAAGCGGCTGGAAATGGTGCCCTGGATCGTGCCGAAGACGATGCCCATGACCAGCACGGCAAGGATGGTCGGGATGAGGCCAAAGCCACCCGAAATCATCATCGATGCGGTCACTACGCTGGAAAGGCCAAGCACGGCGCCGACCGAGAGGTCGATGCCGGCGGTGATGATGACGAAGGTCATGCCGATGGCGATGATGCCGGTTTCCGACACGGCGCGCACGATGTTGGCGATGTTGTCGGGGTTGAGGAACAGGATTTCGCCATGCCGGCGCGGCGAGAAGATGATGCCGCCGATCGCCACCAGGACCAGTCCAATCAAGCTCTGGAAACGCACGATGAGGGCCAGCGGGTCGCGATGTTTTGCTGCCGGCACGGGCACCACAGGCGCCCCTGCGATCGAAATCTTGTCCTGCGCCATCAGGCCTCCCTGCCGTTTGCCGCGGCAAGCACCGTGTGCTCATCGACGCCGCCGATGAATTCCGCCACATTGCTCCCCTGGCGCAGCACCACGATGCGATCGCACAGGCCGATCAACTCAGGCATCTCGCTGGAGGCGACCAGGATGCCGAGCCCTTGCGCCGCGAGTTGCCGCAGCCGCGCATAGATCTCGCCCTTGGCGCCGACATCGACGCCGCGTGTCGGCTCGTCGAGCAGCAGCAGCCGGGGATTGCCGAGAATCTCCTTGGCCAGCACCACCTTCTGCTGGTTGCCGCCCGAAAGCGCGCCGACAGCGATGTCGGGGTTCTTCGGCCTGATGTCGAACTGGCCGAACGACTGCCTGACCGCATCAGCCTGGCGGTGCGGCGACATCAGGCCTGCCGGCGAGATGCGGCGGATCACCGACATGACGAGGTTGAGGCCTACCGCCATTCTGAGCATCAGCCCGCTGCCCCGACGGTCGTCGGTGACGAAGGCGATCCCCGCGTCGCGCGCGGCCTTGATCGAATCCAGTTTCACCGGCCGGCCGTCGATGGCGACCTCGCCTTCCCAACGGCCGGACAGACCGGCGCCATAGAGCGCGCTCAGCAGTTCCGTGCGCCCTGCCCCCATGATGCCGGCCAGCCCGACGATCTCACCGGCATTGACGTCGAGCGAGATGCCGGTCGGCGGCTGCCATCCGGCACTTTCATGGGCAAGCCGGAAGCTCGCGTTGCGCAGGCTGAGCAGCGTCTTGCCGGCCGTCCTGGTGCGTTCGGGATAAAGCTCGTCCAGCGGCCGCCCGACCAGCAGCCGAACCAGCTCCGCCTGCGGCGCGCGCGGCTCGGTGACGCCCGCAACACGGCCGTCGCGCATCACCGTCACCCGGTCGGCGATCAGCGGCACCTCTTCCAGGCGATGCGAGATATAGACGATGCCGACGCCGCTGCCAGCGAGCTTGCGCATGATGTCGAACAGCCTTTCGACCTCGCCGACCGTCAGTGCCGCCGTAGGCTCGTCCATGATCAGCACGCGCGAGGCGTAGGACAGCGCCTTGACGATCGCCACGACCTGGCGCTGACCGATCGACAGATCGGCGACCATGCTGGCCGGATCTATGGCAAGCTCGATGGCTTCCAAGCGTTTGCGGGACTCGCCGCGCATCGCCGGCACGTCGAGGAAGCCGCCCGGCCGCATCAGTTCGCGGCCAAGGAACAGGTTGGCGGCGACGTCGAGCGTCGGCACCAGGTCGAGTTCCTGGAAGATGGTGGCGATGCCGGCCGCCTGCGCCTCGCGCGGATTGTTGAAGGCTACCTGCTGGCCGTCGATGAGGATGCTGCCCTCGTCCGGGATGTAGACGCCCGTTAAGATATTCATG